>JAKJEY010000166.1 GCA_022705165.1 Pseudomonadota bacterium | reverse complement strand
GCTCGGCCGTATCTGCTTTCCGCGACAGGCCCTTCATGATCTGCTGCGCTTCCGGTGTCAGCGTAAAACCGCCGCCCTCTTCGCTCATCAACGCGTGTGTCGAGAGCCGCGCAAACGCCTCAACCAGCTTGGTTTCGGAAGGGATGGTCTCGTTGATCAACTCGACCGCAGCCATGATTTCGACCAGATCCGCCGGGCGCCGCTTGGACGAAAGCGCGGTGGCGAGCAGCAGGATGGCATCAGTGTCGTGAATTGGGTGCATCGGGGAGCCTTTGGATATTTGGTGAGTCGCTTTATCGCGAAGTGCCAGCAGTGTAACAGGGCTCACTCAAGTGTCGATTTATAAAGGAAAAAGCCGCCCGCAGGCGGCTTTTTTCGGGGGTGGCGTCAGTCAGGCCTGCGGCACGGTGTCAGCAAACGACGGGCGTTGCATCAGCTTGTCGTAGAGCTTGGACAGATTCGGGTGCGCTTCCTGCCAGTTGATGTCGGCAAAGCGGAACACCAGATAACCCAGCGCGCTGCCAACAGCGGCATCGGCCAGCGAAAAATGCGTGCCCATGCAGTGGGCATTGTCGCCCAGCTCTTCCGCCATGAATTCGAGGCTGGAGGCAATCTTGCTGCGCTGGCGCTCGATCCAGGTCTTATCCTGCTGCTTGGCCGGGCGCTTGGCTTCCAGGAAAGCGGTGGCGGCAGCGTCGCAAATGCCGTCAGCCAAGGCTTCCCAGCGCTTGACCAGGATACGTTCGCGGTTCGGCACCGGCATCAGCTTGTTGTTGGGGGTGACGTTGTCGAGGTATTCGACAATCACGCGGGAGTCGAACAATACGGTTTCGTCGTCCAGTATGAGCACGGGGATCTTGCCCAACGGATTGACGTTGGGGACACCACTATCGGCATTCCACGGAGAGTCGAGCTCGAAGTCGTACTCGATCTTCTTTTCGGCCAGTACGATGCGGGCCTTGCGTACATAGGGACTGGTCAGGGAACCGATCAGTTTCATCTGTTTCTCAAATCGAGTTGCAAAGCATTGGGGAGTCGAATTATAGCATCGGGCTGCACGGCAATTTGCGGCACTATTTCACGCAGCGGTAAAATAGCGATCTTCTCGCAACAGGATGTCTTCCATGCCTTTCACCATGCTTACAGCGCTTTCTCCTCTTGATGGGCGCTATGCGTCGAAAGTTGACGCACTCCGGCCACAATTCTCCGAATACGGCCTGATCCGTCGTCGCCTGCAGGTGGAGATCGAGTGGCTGAAGGCCCTCGCGGCCGAGTCGCATTTCGCGGAGATTCCCGCCTTTTCGCCGGCAACGATCGCTGCGCTCGATGCGCTGGTGGCCAACTTCGAGCCGCAGCACGCCGCCGAGGTGAAGGAGATCGAGGCCGTCACCAACCATGACGTGAAGGCCCTCGAATACTGGATCAAGAAGAAGCTCGCCGACAACCAGGAAGTGATGCGCGTCTCCGAGTTCATCCACTTCGCCTGCACCTCGGAAGACATCAACAACCTCTCGCACGCGCTGATGCTCAAGGCCGCGCGCGACGATGTGCTGTTGCCGTCCATCGACAAGGTCATCGCCCGTCTGCGCGAACTGGCGCACCAGCTGGCTGATGTGCCGATGATGTCGCGCACGCACGGCCAGCCGGCGACGCCGTCGACCATGGGCAAGGAAATGGCCAACGTCGCCTATCGCCTGACCCGTGCCCGCCAGCGCATCGCTGCGGTGAGCCTGCTCGGCAAGATCAACGGAGCCGTCGGCAACTACAACGCGCATCTCGCTGCCTATCCGGGCTACGACTGGGAAGGCTTCGCGAAAAAGTTTGTCGAGTCGCTCGGGCTGGAGTTCAATCCCTACACCATCCAGATCGAGCCGCACGACGCGATGGCCGAACTGTTCGACGCCTTTGCGCGCACCAATACCATCCTCCTCGACCTCGACCGCGACGTGTGGGGCTACATCTCGCTCGGCTTCTTCAAGCAGAAGGTCAAGGCCGGCGAGATCGGTTCCTCGACCATGCCGCACAAGGTGAACCCGATCGACTTCGAGAACTCGGAAGGCAACCTCGGCCTTGCCAACGCTGTCTTGAAGCACCTCGCCGAGAAGCTGCCGGTCTCGCGCTGGCAGCGCGACCTGACCGACTCGACCGTGCTGCGCAACATGGGCGTCGGCCTCGGCTACGCGCTCCTGGGCTACGACTCGCTGCTACGCGGCCTCGGCAAGCTCGAAGCCAACGCCCAGTGCATGATGGACGACCTGAACACCAACTGGGAACTGCTCGCCGAGCCGATCCAGACGGTGATGCGCCGCTACGGCATCGCCAACCCGTACGAGAAGCTGAAGGAACTCACCCGCGGTCAGCGCGTTTCGCGCGAGGGCATGCAGGCCTTCGTGCAGGGGCTCGAGATTCCGGAAGCGGCCAAGGCCGAACTCCTGAAGCTGACGCCGTGGGACTACACCGGCAAGGCGGCCGAACTGGCCAAGCGTATCTGAGTGCCCCTGAAGGAAACCGACATGTCGCAATTCCAGGCCAATCTGAAGAAAATGCCCGGCATCTCGCATCTAGAGGCGCTCAACCTGATCGATGCCGACGGCAATATCGTTGCCACCCTCGAGAACAAGGCCGGCAGCCAGGGTTCGCTGTCGCTCTACAACCACCTTGGCCAGACCTACGGCGCAATCACGCCGGAGGCTGCGAAGAAAGGGTTGGAGCTGTACGCCGAGCACACCGAGGATGCCCGCCAGCACCCCGGCAAGCACCCGAACATCGATCGTCTGTTCGAAATTGCGGAGAAGAAACTCACGCTGCGCGTGAAGCACGTCTTCGCGGTCTGACCGCGCGCCCGATGCCGCCTCAGGCGTCGCGGGCGTCGCCTGAGGCGGGGGATTGCCTGCGGCTTGAGAGCGCGCACTGCATCAATGCGTTTATTTCTTCCTTGAGCTCGCGCTTTTTGACCTTCAGCACTTCGATTTCATCCGGGCTGCCGGATTCAAGGTGGGATTCCATCAGCTTGATCTTCAGATCAAGCGCCTTGTGTTTGTCGACGAGGCCGGCAAAGTAGCGGTCGCCGGCCTTCAGTTCGGCAACCAGACTTTCGTTTTCATGGGACATGGTTCCCTCGCGTAGTAAGTTGCATCGGTAAGAAGATTGCGTGCTTGTTACTGATACTGAACCGGATCCGGGATGGCATTGGGCCGGCGCCGGTGCTGATGACAATGGCCCTTGTCCCGGCATCCCGGGCGGTAGCCCGGGATCCTTCCAGAACACTGACCATGCAGCTTGGCGCCGGCACTTCCCGGCGTCTTGTCAGACAACGCCCTGCGCGAGCATTGCGTCGGCCACTTTCACGAACCCTGCGATGTTGGCACCATCGACATAGCTGATCTTGCCGTTGTTCTTCCGGCCATACGTGACACATGCTTCGTGAATGTTGCACATGATTTCGTGCAGCCGTGCGTCCACCTCTTCCCGCTGCCACGACATGCGCATCGAGTTCTGGCTCATTTCAAGCCCGGATGTCGCGACTCCGCCGGCATTGCTTGCCTTGCCCGGGGCGTAAAGGATGTCCCCGTGTTCGAAAAGCATCACCGCTTCTGCGGTCGACGGCATGTTGGCGCCCTCTGCGACGCAGATCACGCCATTCTTTATCAGGGTCGCTGCGTCCTTCGCATCGAGTTCGTTCTGGGTCGCGCAAGGCAGGGCGACATCGACCGGAACATTCCACGGACGTTCACCGGGAAGGAATGTGGCCTTCACCCGCTGTGCGTAGTCGCTGACGCGGCCGTAGAGATGGTTCTTGACCTCCATCAGCTCCGCCAGCTTTTCGGGAGTGAAGCCCTCTTCATCAACAACCGTTCCGCTCGAGTCCGAGACCGTCACGACCTTTGCACCGAGGGCCATGGCTTTTTCGACGGCATACTGCGCCACATTGCCTGCACCGGAGACGCTCACGCGCAACTTGTCGAAACTCCGGCCCTGCCGCTTCAGCATCTGTTCGGCGAAGTAAACGGTTCCGTAACCGGTGGCCTCCGGGCGAATCAGCGATCCACCGAAGCTGAGCCCCTTTCCGGTAAACACGCAGTCGGAGCGGTTGGTGAGCTTCTTCATCATGCCCGCCATGAATCCGACTTCGCGCCCGCCGACACCGATGTCGCCCGCCGGCACATCCGTATCGGACCCGACGTGGCGGAAAAGCTCGCTCACGAAAGCCTGGCAGAAGCGCATCACTTCTCCCGGGCTCCGGCCTTTCGGATCGAAATCACTTCCGCCCTTGCCGCCGCCCATGGGGAGGGTGGTCAATGCATTCTTGAAGGTCTGTTCGAAGCCGAGAAATTTCAGGATCGACAGGTTGACCGAGGGGTGGAAGCGGATGCCGCCCTTGTAGGGGCCGATGGCCGAGGAGTGCTGGATCCTGTAGCCACGATTGACATGGACGTCGCCGTGGTCGTCGACCCACGACACGCGAAACATGATGACGCGTTCCGGCTCGATCAGTCGGTCCAGCAGTCCCTGCTCGGCATACTTTGGGTGCTGCGTGATGTAGGGCCACAGGCTTTCGATCACTTCTGTTGCGGCCTGGAGAAATTCCGGTTGCCCCGGGTTGCGGGCCGCTACCTGTTCGAGGAAAGCTTCCGACGTCTTGTATCGCATGAATCGACTCCTAGCCCG
>JAKJEY010000165.1 GCA_022705165.1 Pseudomonadota bacterium | reverse complement strand
AGCATTGTGGCCGCCATCAGCCAGAGGCCGGTGGGAATGCTCTGCGAGTAGAAGTAATGCGTCAGCAGCAGGAAGAGGCCGAGCATGATGAGCACCATTGCGTCGCGGCGCGTTGCCATCTCGAGTGGCTTCAGGGCCATGAACAGCACGAGCAGCGCAACCCCCGCATCGCGACCGAAGATGGTGCGGTATTCGAACCATATGGCGACGGTGCCGGCGACGACGAGCAGGCTCAGCAGCCAGCGCGAGGGCAGCCGGCGCCGTGCGATCCAGAGTCCGGTGCGCAGCGCCAGTGCGAGGCCGGCGACGGCCATCAGCCAGTGCGGCTGGTATTCCACATGCGGCGCCGTCGTGGCAACGGCACAGGCGAGCAGCCACGGGACGGTGGCCTGCTCGAGCGGTTCAGCGGGGTGCCTGCGGAACATGCTCATGGAGACTGCCTGAATCGTGGAGCGCCAGCGCTTCGAGGCAGCGCTCCTGATGGGCCGGGCCGTTGGCCGGAGGGAATGCGACGCCGGGAAGGGCGAGTCCGTAAGCGATGCCGGCCTGCTCGGCGGCGAGTACCCAGCCGGTCAGCACCGACAGGCGCGTTTCGTCATCCGGTTCATCGGCCAGCAGGTCCCAGGCCAGCCACAGCTCTTCGCCGGCCCCGCCCGCAAAGTGCTTGACCAGAAGCGGCCAGGCCGCCGGGTTGCGCGCGACGGCCTTCCAGGCGACGTGGCGCGGCGGGTCGCTCGGGGTATGGGGGCGCAGCCCTGCAAAGTCCTCATGGCCCGCATCGCCACGCGCCAGGCCGGGGTCGTCGACCGCCACCGGCGGCGGCAGCGGGCGGCTGATCGGCGCCGGATAGACGAGGCAGGCGAGCAGCGGGTAAGGGTAGCTCCAGGCGCGGAAGAGGCCCAGCGGGTAGCGTGTGGCGAGCGTCAGCCGGCCCGGATCGAGGCGCCCGCGCCGCGGCGCCGGGCAGGGTACGTCGACGCGTGCGCTGCCATTGGCCGGCAGGTCGACGAAGCATTCTTCACTGCCCGCGAAGCTGAAGCCGAGTGCTCGCCGTGCGTCCTCGCGTGCATTGCGCAGGTGCATCGGGAAGCGCGCCAGTTCGCCGGCATGAACCGGTACGGCACGCCCTGGCGTGATCGCGATCCCGAGCAGGTTGCGGAAAGTGTGCACCATGGCTGCAAGTCCGAGTCCGGCGAGCAGGAAGACCAGTGCGTGACCGAGGCTGAGCGTGTAGTTGATCGCGCCCAACAGCATGACTGCGAGCACGAGCGCGAACAGATAGCCGGCACCCGTCGGCAGGATGAAGATGCGTCGCTGGCCTAGAACGATGGGCAGCGTTTCGTCGCGGCCGAGCCGGAAGATCCATTGCTGCAGTCGCGACGTCAGTTGGCTCGCTTGCATCAGGGCAGCGGAATCCGTCTTGTGAGTGCGATGAGGTCGTCTCCGGACGCATGGCCGCTGCCTTGCGCACGGCGCAGGCGATGCGCGGCAACACTGCCGAAGACGGCCTGCACGTCTTCGGGGAGGACGGCATCCCGGCCATCGATGAACGCCCAGGCGCGCGCGGCCGCGAGCAGTGCGAGCGCGGCGCGTGGCGACAGTCCGTGCACGTAGGCGGCATCCTGCCGCGTTGCCTCGACGAGCGCCTGCACGTAGTCGATCAGCGGTGCGGCGGCATGGACCTCGGCCACGGCGGCCTGCAGCGGGGCCAGGTCGCTGGGGGCCAGCGGGGCGGTCAGCCGGGCCAGCCGGTCGCGTGGGTTGCCGCCGGCGAGCAGTGCCCGTTCGGCGTCACGGTCCGGGTAGCCCAGTTCCAGGCGCATCAGGAAGCGGTCGAGCTGCGATTCCGGCAGGGCGAAGGTGCCGATCTGGTGGGACGGGTTCTGCGTGGCAACGACGAAGAAGGGATCGGGCAGTGGCCGCGTTTCACCGTCCGCCGTCACCTGCCGCTCCTCCATTGCCTCGAGCAGGGCGCTTTGCGTCTTGGGCGTGGCGCGGTTGATCTCGTCGGCCAGCACCAGTTGTGCGAAGACCGGTCCCGGGATGAAGCGGAAATTGCTGCGTTCCCGGTCGTAGATCGAGGTGCCGACAATGTCGGCGGGCAGCAGGTCGCTGGTGAACTGGATACGGGAAAACTGGAGCCCCATAAGTTGCGCCAGCGCATGGGCCAGCGTCGTCTTGCCGACACCGGGCAGGTCCTCGATCAGGAGGTGGCCGCGGGCGAGCAGGCAGGCCAGCGCGAGGCGGATCTGGCGGTTCTTGCCGAGGATGATGCCGTCAGCGGCGTCGATGGCAGACTGCAGGCGGGATCGGGCATCGTTCTGGGCATCGCTCATGGCTTGTGGTGGCGCGGGAGTTGGGTTGATAATGGGGCTGAAAGAGCAGTAAATTCTGGATTAGAAGCAAGCGTTGATATTCCGCGCCGATTATATCGGGCGGGGTGTCGGCGTATAACCATAATCGCAGGGACAAGCATAAGTGACCGCTACCGCATTCATTTCGCATCGAGACTGCCAGCTGCATGACATGGGCTCCTACCATCCGGAGTCCCCCACCCGACTCACCGCGATCAACGATCACCTGATCGCGCAGGGGATCGACGCCTACTTTTCCTATTTCGATGCACCGCTTGCGACTTTCGAACAGCTGCTGCGCGTGCATCCGGCCTCGCATCTCGAGCGCGTCAAGCGGACCTCTCCGGAACACGGCATCGCCCACCTCGATCCGGATACGGCAATGTGCCCGCATACCTGGTCGGCGGCGCTGCGTTCGGCGGGCGCCGGCTGCCTGGCGGTCGACCTCGTGATGGGGCACGAAGTTCAGAATGCCTTCTGCGCCGTGCGGCCGCCGGGGCACCATGCCGAGCGTACGAACGCAATGGGATTCTGCTTCTTCAACAACATCGCGGTCGCTGCAGCGCATGCGATGGCCGTGCATGGCATGGAGCGGGTCGCCATCATCGACTTCGATGTGCACCACGGCAACGGTACCGAGGACATCTTCAAGGGTAACGACAAGGTGCTGATGTGCAGCATCTTCCAGCATCCGTTCTATCCGTACAGCGGCGCTGACAATCCGGCCCCGAACATGTGCAACGTGCCTCTCCCGGCTGGTTCGGGCGGTGAGGAGTTCCGCGACGCGGTGACAGGTGTCTGGCTGCCGCGCCTGGAAGAATTCAAGCCGCAGATGATCTTCATTTCGGCCGGCTTCGATGCCCACTACGAGGATGACATGGGCAGCATGAAGCTGTTCGAGAAGGACTATGCGTGGGCGACTGAGCAGTTGAAAGTGGTGGCTGCCAAGCACGCCGAGAAGCGCATCGTCTCCATGCTCGAAGGCGGTTATGTTCTGTCGGCCCTGGCGCGCAGTGTGGGGGCCCATCTCCGGTCCTTGGCCGATCTCTGAACGGTCAACCTGCAACGCCCTAGTGCGTTGATTCTCATACCCATCAACCCGGCCTTCGGTTAGAATCCGAAGGTTATTTCCATTCGATTTTCACCATGACCATGATTACCGGATCGCTCCCCGCCATTGTCACCCCGATGTTTGATGACGGCAGCCTCGACTACGACAGTTTCCGCAAGCTGATCGAGCATCACGTCAAGGAAGGCTCCGACGGCATCGTGGTCGTCGGGACGACGGGCGAGTCGCCGACTGTCGACGTCGAAGAGCATTCGGAACTGATCCGTTTCACGGTGGATGTGTCGGCTGGCCGCGTGCCGGTGATCGCCGGCACCGGCGCAAATTCGACCGCCGAGGCCATCGAACTCACCCGTTTCGCGAAGAAGGTCGGCGCTACCGCCTGCCTGTCGGTCGTGCCGTATTACAACAAGCCGACCCAGGAAGGTTTGTACCAGCACTTCCGCGCTATTGCTGAGGCCGTCGATCTGCCGGTGATCCTCTACAACGTGCCCGGCCGTACGGTTGCCGACATGAGCAACGATACCGCCCTGCGCCTGGCGCAGATCCCGAACGTGATCGGCATCAAGGATGCGACTGGCAACATCGAGCGCGGGACCGACCTGATCCTGCGTGCGCCGAAGGATTTCGCGATCTACAGCGGTGACGATGCGTCGGCCTGCGCGCTGATCCTGCTCGGTGCCCACGGTACGATTTCGGTCACAGCCAACGTGGCACCGCGCCTGATGCACGAGATGTGTGCGGCAGCGCTTGCCGGTGACGTGAAGACCGCCCGCGAGATCAACGGCCGCCTGCTCGGCCTGCACCGCCACCTGTTCTGCGAAGCGAACCCGATCCCCGTGAAGTGGGCGGTCCAGCAGCAGGGTCTGATGCGTGGCGGACTCCGCCTGCCGCTGACGCCGCTGTCGGTGGATTGCCATGACCGCGTGCGTAACGCGATGCGCCAGGCCGGCGTGCTTGCCTGATCCAGAATTCGAGGTCTTTGCTCCATGAAGTTTGCCGCACCGCGCATCGCCGCGTCTTTGGTCCTGGTTTTCCTTGCCGCCTGCAGCACGATCGGCGTCGAGGGAAAGAAGGTCGAGTACAAATCAGCCGGCAAGGCGCCGACACTGGAGACGCCTCCGGATCTGGTCGCGCCCGCACGGGATGACCGCTTTGCCGTGCCGGATGGAGGCGGCAAGGGCCGGGCGACCTTCTCGGCCTATGCCAATGAACGGACGCCGGAAGCCCGTGCTGCGAAGGGTAGCGACGTGCTGCCCAATGTCGAAAA
>JAKJEY010000164.1:270-4726 GCA_022705165.1 Pseudomonadota bacterium | reverse complement strand
AAACCTCCTGCGCGCGACGGCGCAGCAGGGTCAGTTGCGCCAGCAGCTCGAAGACGCCAAGCGGCAGACCGAGACCTGGACATCGCTCGAAACGCCCCCGCCCTATTCGGTGCTGCTCGCCGACCGCCTGGCCCAGGCAGCGGTGGCGGCACAGAACCGCGTCAAGTCGCTGGATTACCGCCAGGATCTGATCGCCGGCCTGCGCGATGCGGTCAGCAATGCTGCCCGCGCCAATGCCGCAACCGTACGGCAGGCGGAAGAACAGCTCGCCCAGGCGCCGCCGGAGCGCAAGGTGGCCATCGCCTGGTCGCTGGAACTGGCGCGCCAGCGCCTGCGGGCGCAGTCGGCGATCATCCGCTCGCTGGAAGTGTCGGACGAGAATAACCAGCTCAACCTCTCGATCGCGCAGCAGGAGGCCGCGCTGGCGAAGCGCAAGGCCGACAGCACCAAGGGCAGGATCGTCTTCGAGGAGGCAGATTACGAGCGGATCAAGGCGGACCTGGTGACGGAGGGGCGCGATCTTTCCAACCGGCTGTCTGCTGCCGTCGACAAGGCCAATGCGGCCACCGCCCGGCTGGATCAGGCAAGGCAGGCCATGGCGGGGGCCGAGGCGCCCCTGGCGTCCGATTACAACAAGGCGGTCAACGCAGCGGTTGCCGACAAGAGTCGGAATCTCGCCACGCTCGACGGGCTGCGTCAGGAAATCGTGCTGGCCGAGCAGCAGCTGGCGAGCGCCAATGCGGTGCTCGATGGCCTGCGTTATGCGCCGACGGTGATCGAGATGAAGCGGGCCATATGGGACCTGCGCTACCGCCTGCATCGCGACAAGACCCCGGAGCTGGTGGCCGAGATCAAGGTGAAGCTCAAGGAAATTTCTTCCGTCATGGCCTTGATGCTGAATATCAACGAGCGGCAGCTCGGCAGCGTGATGCGGGAAACGCTGGCGCTGGAGAAGGCGCTGGGCAGCGCCGATTCGCTCGCCAACCGTCCGCTCCTGCAGAAGCAGCTGGGCGACCTGACGGGGCGGGAGCAGGAACTGCGCCTGATCGGCGCATTCTTCTCGGCGGCGCAGTCCTTGCTGGATGCCCTGAATGGCGAGGTGGGCGGACAGGCGGCCGAGTTCAGCCTCGTTGAGAAGGCGACAACGACGGCCATCGAGGGCAAGACGCTGCTGCAGACGTTCTGGAACTATGAGCTGTTCGTTGCCGAGGACACCATCGAGGTCGATGGCAAGAAGGTAACCGGCTACAGCAGCATCACCATCGGCAAGGTCAGCCGGGCGTTGATCATCTTCACGGCCGGCGTGCTGCTCACGCTCTGGCTGGCGCGTATCGGCGAGGCTATCGTGGTTCGGCGCTTCGGCTACGATGCGGCGCGCGCGCGGATCCTGCGCAAATGGCTCTATACGCTCGGCCTGCTGGTCCTGCTGGTCCTGGTGCTGACCTGGGTCAACATTCCGCTGACGATCTTTGCTTTCCTCGGCGGTGCCGTCGCGATCGGCCTCGGCTTCGGCATGCAGAACGTGCTGAAGAATCTCATCAGCGGCCTGATGCTGCTGTTCGAGCGGCCGTTCAAGCCGGGTGATCTGGTCGAGGTGGGGACCCTGCGCGGCAACGTCACCGAGATCGGTATCCGTTCCTCGACGATTCGCGATGCGAACGGCGTCGATACGATGATCCCCAACAGCCTGTTCGTCGAGCAGAGCGTGACGAACTGGACCTACGATCCGAAAGTGCGCTTCTGCGTCAAGGTCGGCGTGGCCTACGGTTGCCCGGTGCGCGAGGTGGCCGAATTGCTGGCGGCCTGCGTCGCCCGTCATGGCCTGATCCTGACCGACCCGGAACCGGAAATCCTGTTCGAGAATTTCGGCGCCGACTCGCTGGAATTCGGCGTCTACTTCTGGTTGGAAATCGTCCCCGGTGTCACCGGTCGCCGCGTCTGCAGCGACATCCGCTTCATCATCGAAAAGGCGCTGACCGAGAAGGGCATCGTCATCTCGTATCCGCAGCGCGACGTGCACCTCGACGCCGCGGCGCCGCTGAAGATCGAACTGGTCGGCACGGGGAAAGCCTCCGGCGACGCCTGAGCCGGCTCAGGCGCACCCCAGGAGTACTTGTTCGCTCGGCTGTCGCCTCGCTCAGGCGACGTTGAGCGAGTGCATGACGCCGTCGATCGCCCGCTCGAATACCGAGGACTGATCCGCGGCCATGGCCGCGCCATCGCGGAACTGCCGTGCCAGGGCCTCCGGCGAGATGGTGATTGCCTTGGCGGCCCGGTGGTTGGAGAAGACCAGGATGCCCTTCTGCGGGCTGATCCAGTTCAGGCGTTCCCGCGTCACTTGCCCGTATTCGTCGATGAAGTCGACCCAGTCGCCGCGCTTGAGTGACTGGACGGCGGCGAGCGCATCCTTGTCGCGCGCCCGACGCATCGGGGTGGCGCCGACGAGCATGACCTCTTCGATGGTGACCCCGTCTTCGACGCGGCGGGTGACGAGCAGATCACCGTCGCTGGCGGCCTCGCGGGCTGCCGGAGCACTGACTGCAGGCGCAATGGCGGTGGATGCGGCGGGCACGGCGGGCGAGAGGCTTCCCTTGAGTGCCGCAGCGTGCAGTTCGACCAGTGCGTCGAAGAAGGCGCTGCGCGCATCCGTGTCCGTGCCGACCAGGCTGAGGCCGGCGTTCAGGCGGGCGAGCAGCATCGGCAGCGCGCTGATCAGGCGCAGTCTTTCGTCAGGGTCGCTCTTGGCGGCGACGCTCCAGATCAGCTGTTCGGCGACCTCGATGGTGTCGTGCCAGGACGGGTGTTCGGCCTCGTGGGTGAGCGCCTTCTGGCGCAGGACTGCGGCCCACTGATCGGCGATGAACTGGCGAACGACTTCGGGCTGCGGTTTTTCGAGCAGCGGCTTGAGGGCGGCCTGGACGCGTTCGGCCGCAGCTTCCTCCGCTTCCCGGCGGATGACGGCGTCGGCGGCGACTTCGAGCGTGGCCGTTTCCTCGGCTTCGTGCGCGGTGACGAAGGTTTCGAGCTCGCCGATGGCTTCCGAAAAGATCTCGACGTTGGTCTCGAACTCCTGCTGGATGCGGGTGACGAGCAGTTCCAGCCGCCTGATGAACGGGTCGTTTTCGTCGGCGCCGGCACCCCAGTGCAGCGCAACGCCGGTGATCCCGTCGAGGAAGCGGCGGGCCGGGTGCTGCCGGTTGCCGAAAAAGCTCTGGTCGAGCATGGCGACCTTGAGCACGGGGATCTGCAACTGTCCGACCAGCGATTTGACCGTGGCCGGCAATTCGTCATCGTTGAAGATGAAGTCGAACAGCATCGCCACGATGTCGATGGTGACGGACTCGATCGGGCTCACCTGCTGCGCGGCTTCTGAATCGCGGACGACGCGGACCTGGTTCTGCAGCACGCTGGCGCCCGGTGTCCATTCCTGATGCTGGACTTCGTTGAGCGAGGCGAGGAAGGCGTGGCTGATGGCCGCGGCATTGACCGGTGCCGGTGTCGCGAGCGGGGGCAGGGATGAGAGCAGGGCTTCCGGGCTGGCCTCTCCCGACATCTGCCCGCTACGCGCGGCAGCGAGTCGCTGCAGGGTGCCGAGCAGGTCGCCGGCCGGCGACGGCACATTGTCGGCGGCGGCTTTCAGGGCGCCTGCCGTCGTCGTCGCGGGGGCGCTGGTGGCCGATGGCGTACGTTTGAAGGAACGCTGCAGGTCGGGGAGGATGCCGCGTTCGATCAGGTTGCTGTTGATGTCGTGGTAGAGCGCCGGCAAGGCGAGGTGCAGGTGCCGCTCGATGCGGCGGAGCAGGAGCAGGCGGCTGTCGGCATCGAGACCGAGGGCGGCGGCGCCTTCGGTCAGTGCCTGGCAGATGATGCCCGGGGACAACGGGTTTTCGCCGGCGACCGGCTCTTCGTGGCCGAGCAGTGCGGCGATCCTGCGGTCCAGCGTGTAGAGCTGTTCGTCGCAGGTTTCGGCAAGCTGCGCCGAGAATTCGCGGATCACGATCTGCTCCGACAGGGTTTCGTCCTCGACCAGCTGCAGGCCGGCGAAGTCGGGGAAATCCGGAATTTCCTGCACGGCAGCCGGGGAGACCGTCACGGCGTCGGCAAGGCTGTGGCGGAAGGCATCGACGAAGATGTTCCATTCTCGTTCGATATCCTGGCGCAGATCGAGGTAGCTGGTCTGCAGCAGGCGCTCGCGCGTGCCGTCGGCGAGCAGGAAAAGTTCTTCCGAGATCGTGGGGCGGATCCCCGTCAGCCAGCGGCAGAGCGCGTCGCCGAGCTGTTGCCGGCAGTCGTTGATGATGCGCATGCCCGGGCCGCGCTCGCGGCCGGCCGCGTTGATCGATACCACCTTGCTGACCTGATTGCTCATGCTGTGTCTCCTAGGCAGTGTCGCGGCTGGTGTCGGCAGCCGGCTGGTCGAAGATCAGCATGGCCTTGTGCTCGGCAACACGCTCGG
>JAKJEY010000164.1:0-260 GCA_022705165.1 Pseudomonadota bacterium | reverse complement strand
TGATCTGTATCGCGCCCTGACCGTGATGGTTGGAGAAGACGAGGATGCCGCGCTGCGGGCTGATCCAGGTCAGCCGCTCGCGGCGGCAGCTGCCGTCGACACTGGTGAATTCGACCCAGTCGCCGCGGTGCAGGCGCATCACCTGTTCGATTGCGCTTTCCTGGCGCGGGGCCGGTGGTGGCGGCGTCAGCTCGGCGCGCAGCACGGTCGCATGTATTTCGATCAGTGCGTCGAAGAACGGTCGGCGATCCTCGCGCGGC
>JAKJEY010000163.1 GCA_022705165.1 Pseudomonadota bacterium | reverse complement strand
CCGCACCGGCAGCTTGGTCGCCTCGGGGCTGTCGACCTCGTCGCCGAAGGTGAGCTGGTCGAGGAAGACGCGGTTGTCGGCCGAAAGCTGGTTGTTGTCGATCCGGTACTTGAGGAAGAGCGACAGCTTGCCGCGCTCGATCGCATAACCGGCGTAGCGGCCCGAGTAGGTGGAGAAGCCGGTCATCTCGACGCCTTTCACCTCGGCGTCAAGATCGAGATAGCTCTTGGCGGCGAAGGGGTTGAGCTTGGCGGTGATGTTCACCGGCGCCAGGCCGTCGTAGCTGCCGCGCAGTTCGAGATCGGCCATCGAGCCTTCGGTGGACGACAGCCCGGTGACGCGGCCGCCGATCTTGGTCAGGTTGGCCGAATAATTGGGCTTGATGAAGTTGTCGGTAATCGCAATGTTGCCGCCCTGCAGGGTGACCTTGCCGATCTTGATCGGCACCACTTCCTTCGCCGGCTTCGCTGCCGCCACGGGCGCTTCTGCCGGCTTTGCGGCATCGGCCGATGCTTCTGCGGCGGGTGCTGCCGGCTTCTCGGCGGTCGCTTCGCCAGCCTTGCCGGCGGGGTTCTCGGCCCCCTTTTCATCCTTGCCGTCCTTGCGGGCGATCTGCGTCAGGTTCAGCTTGCCTTCGGGGCTGATGATCACCCGCGCATAGAAATCGGACAGCGCCACCTCGCCGACCGCGATGTTGAGCGGCTGCGTGCGGACGTCGATGTTGCCGAAATAGAAGGACTTCCACTTGAGAAAGTCGGCCGAGTTGGCCTTGTCGACGGTGTGGAAGTTGCCGAGAGTGAGGTCGCCCTTGTAGCCGGCAGCGACGCCCTCCTTCGCAGGATTCAGACTGACCGTTCCCTTGGCGGCAATCTGGCCGCGGGTGACGGTGATGTTGAGGAATTCGCTGAAATACGGCTGCATCGGCAGCAACTCGATGTCGCGCACGTCGAGGCGCAGTTCACCCTGCGGCAGCATCGGCTTTACCGTGCCTTCGACGGCGAGCTCGCCCTTCTTGTTGACGCGCATCCTGAGCGCCAGCTTCGCTTCGCTCTCGGGTTTCGTGGAGACGTTCTCCGCCAGCAGGGAGACGATTTCGACGGTCTGGTTCGCGGCAGGCGAGAAGCTCCGGTCCTCGAACTGCACGCTCTGGTTCTCGATCCGGGCACGATCGATCGTGACCAGCCACGGCACGTCGGCTTCCTTCGCGGCCGCCTTGGCTGCCCGCAGCGCAGGGGCCTTGAACCACTGCAGCGTGCCGTCGCGATGCCGCGTCATACGGGCGCGGGCGCCGAGCGTGGCGATTTCACCGACGACGATCTCGCGCTTCTTCAGATCGGCGCGGCCATCCTTGATGGCCACCTGGTCAACCTGCAGCCGGTCGCCGGCATCGACCTTCCAGCTCGCTGCGAACCCCAGCGGCTTCTGGCCGCTGCTGTCGAAATCGTTCAGATCGATGTTGATGTCGCGGACCGAGCCCTTCTGCTCGATGGCCGTCGATTGGTCGAGCAGATTGACCGTTCCCTCCTTGATGGCGACGGCATCGACGAGCAGTTGCAGCGTCGGCGCGTTCGGATCGGCCTTCTTCGGGGCAATGTCGGCCTTGGCCGGCGGCAGCAGCCCCAGCCAGTTGACGACGCCCTGCTTGTCGATGCGGACATCGATTTCCGGCGACTCGAGCGCAACCCGCTCGATGCCGATCGCCAGCTTGAGCAGGTCGGCGTCGCGCAGCGCCACCTCCAGCCGCTTCAGCCCGATCAGCGGCGCCCCGCCGCTCTCGGTCACCTTGAGGTCCTTGAGCGCAAGCTTGCCACCCAGCGACAGCGTCGACGGCTGCCCTTTCGTCTGCAGGAAGCGGAAGCGGAGGTCACCCTCCAGCGCGCCGGAGAGCACCTTGATCGGCAGGTCTACCGGCGAATAGGCGAGATACTTCGCCAGCTGCAGGTTGTCGAGATCGAGCACCAGCTCGCTCTCGAGGGAATCGTCGAAGGGGCGGCTCTTGCCGTTGAGCACGAGCGGGGCACCATTGATGTTTGCCGAGAAATGCGGTTCGACGTAGGTATCCGAGTAATAGGAAAGCGTCGACAGGAAGGGGATGCGGACGTTCACGTCGGCGATCTCGTGCTGGACGCCCTCGGGCCGGTCGTCGAAGCTCAGCTTGCCGCCGCGGATCTGGATGTTGCTGACCGAAAAGCGCGGCAGGCCGGATTTTTCCTCGGGCTTCTTCTCGTCCGCCGGCGGGATGAGGTCGGAGATGTTGTAGCGGTTATCCGGCAGGCGCACCAGCTTCGCGCGCGGGCCGACCAGTTCGATTTCCTTGACGATGATGCCGGCGACGGCGATCGAGGCCAGTTCGGCATTGACCGTCAGCTTGTCGAAGCCGAAGACCTCGTCACCCGGCTTGCCGTCAACGCGGTCACGCACGGAGACGCCGGAGACGCTGAGTGTGAGGGTATAGGGGTTGAGGCTGATCGAGTCGATGGCAACGTCGCGGTGCAGCGCCTCGCCAAGTTTCGAGAGCAGCACCGATTTGAGGACGGGCGGCACCACCAGGAAGCCGAGGACGCCGATGACGGCCATGAAGATGGCGATGCGCTTGCCCCAGCGCCGGGTACGCGGGTCGCTCGCAATGGCCGCGGGATCGATCTTTTTGAGTTTCTGGAGCATGGCCGCACCTTGATGTTCTGTACGTTGTCGGAGGGGTGTTCCGGGATTTCATGAATTTACCATGTCGACCGCGGCGGCCGCCATCGGAAAGCCGGCCAAACCTCGCTTCCCGGGCAGGAAGATCGGCTACAATCGATGCATTAAACAATCCGGCATTCGCTGCATCCTATGAAAACCCTCGTCGTCGAAGACAGTCGCGCGTCGATGCAGATCATCACCCATTACCTGGAGCGGATGGGTATCACGCCGGTGCCGGCAGCGACGGGGACCGAGGCCGTCGACCTGTTCCTTTCCGAGCGCCCGGACATGGTCCTGCTCGACATCGTGCTGCCGGACATCGACGGCTTCGAAGTCGCCCGCCGCCTGCGGCAGATCGAGCAACCGGGGGACTGGACGCCGATCATCTTCCTGACCTCGATGACCAAGGACGAGGATCTCGAAGCCGGCATCGCGGCCGGCGGCGACGACTACATCCACAAGCCGGTCAGCGACGTCGTCCTCGGCGCCAAGATCCGCGCCATGCAGCGCATCATCCAGATGCGCTACTCGCTGCTGGTGCTGAACCGCAAGCTCGATACCGCCAACCAGGAACTGCGCCGGCTGACTTCGCTCGATGGCCTCACCGGCATCACCAACCGCCGTCATTTCGAGGAAACGCTGAACCGCGAGTGGCGTCGTTCGATGCGCCAGGGAACGGAATTCTCGGTGATCATGTGCGATGTCGACAATTTCAAGGACTACAACGACCATCTCGGCCACCAGGCCGGTGACGACGGCCTGAAGGCGGTGGCACAGACACTCGCGCAATCAATGGACCGTGGCGGCGACCTCGTTGCCCGCTACGGTGGCGAGGAATTCTCGGTGATCCTGCCGGAAACCTCGCTGAGTGGCGCGCAGGTTGTTGCCGAACGCATGCGGCAGGCGATCGAGGCACTTGAAATACCGCATCCGACCAACCCGAACAAGCGCATGACTGCGAGTTTCGGTGTCGCTTCCGGAATTGCCATGCCGGAAGCCGACCCGAAGCAGTTGCTCAAGGCCGCTGACCGAGCGCTCTACGACGCCAAGAGCGCCGGCCGCAACCGGACATGCATCGCGCAAGCCATCGAAACGACAGACGCCTGAGCCGAACACGAGCAAGACATCATGAGCAAGTACCTGCCGAAGATCCTCATCGTTGACGACAACGACCTGATGCGAACCCTCCTCCGCGGAATGCTTCGCAACGAGGAATACCAGGTCGTCGGCGAAGCCCGCAATGGCCTGCAGGCAGTGGAAGCTGTGCAGCGCCTGACGCCCGACATCGTCTGCCTCGATGTGATGATGCCGGAGATGGACGGGCTCGAAGCGCTGCAGGCGATCAAGCAGGCACGCCCGGATACGGTCGTCGTGATGATCACCGGCAACCCCAGCGTCGAGAACGTGCAGGAGTCGATCCAGGGCGGTGCCGCCAGTTTCATCGTGAAGCCGTTCAACACTGCGAAGGTCCTCGATACGCTGAGCAAGGTGTGGTCCGCTGCGACTGCCTCACGGGATGGCAGCGCCGCGCCACCCCCGCCTGCCCCGCAGGAACCGGCGGCTGACTGACGCGTCGTGCCGGCTGCCCGGCCGGCTGTCAGAACTCGTTGCGCCAGGCGCGGATGGCGGCAAACACGCTGACTGGATCGGCCGTCGGGCACCCCCGGCCAAGTGCTGCCGCCAGCACCGCCGGCTCCCGGCAGCGCAGGAAAGGGTTGGTCGCCCGCTCCAGCGCCAGCGTTGATGGCACGGTAGACCGCCCTTCCTCACGCAGCCCCCTGGCCATGGCGACCCGATCCCGTACCGCCGGGTTCTCCGGCTCGACGGCCTGCGCGAAGCGCAGGTTCATCTCGGTGTACTCGTGGGCGCAGTGGACCTCGGTATCGTCCGGCAAGGCCGCGATCACTTCCAGTGACGCGAACATCTGGGCCGGCGTTCCCTCGAACAGGCGACCGCAGCCGGCACCGAACAGGGTATCGCCGCAGAAGAGTCGCCGACCGCTGACATACGCCAGATGGCCGATCGTATGGCCGGGTACGGCGAGTACCGTGAACACTGCATCGATCTCCGGTATGCGGACCTGTTCGCCGCCTGTCAGGGCATGCGTGAGGCCTGTGATAGACTCGGCAGCCGGTCCGTAGACCGCCACCGGGTGGCCTCCGGCGCGTGCCACCAGGTCGCTGACACCGCCCTGATGGTCGGCGTGGTGATGCGTGATCAGGATCG
>JAKJEY010000162.1:4688-5085 GCA_022705165.1 Pseudomonadota bacterium | reverse complement strand
GCGGTCGAGGCCAAGCCGCTGACGGCAGAGAGCGATGCTGCGCCCGCTGCTGCAGAGGGCAAGAAAAAATCCGCCGAAGCGGTCCGGCCCGCGAAGCCCGCTGCCGCCGACCAGATTCCTGCCCGGGCAGTTGCTCCGGCTGAGCCTGCTGCCCCCGTCGTTGCGGCACCCTCGCCGGCACCTGCTCCTGCACAGTCTTCGTCCCCCGTTGTCGCAGCCCCGGCGCCGCGCCCGCGTGAACAGGAAGCGGCATCTGCCGCGTCAGCCCCCAAAGCGGTTGCCGCCGGATCCGCTCCGGGCGGCGACAAGGTGACGACGCTGGCGCCCTTGCGCGTACATCCCGGATTGCTGGGTCAGCCAGTGGTCGCCAATGTCGATGGTTCCGGTCGTGGCGCGC
>JAKJEY010000162.1:0-4665 GCA_022705165.1 Pseudomonadota bacterium | reverse complement strand
GTTGCAGCGGGTGTGGTTGCTGTGCCGGCCACCCTGGCAGGACTCGACCAGGCCCGTGAGGATACCTGGCGTGCGGGCCGTCCGCCGGTTCTGACGTTCCCGACGGAAACGCTCGAGCTGCCGGAAGGCGGCGCGCCGACGCCGGTGATGAAGTCCGCGAAGATGCTGGAACCGATTTCCACCAGCGGCATGCCGGTGCCGATGTTCCTGACTGCCGACGATCTCGCCGGCATCACCGATCATGAGACGGTCGCTTCCGGAAACGTCGAAGCGCGCAAGGGGCGCGCAGTCGTCAATGCCGACCGGATGAAATACTGGCCCGTCGAGGATGAGCTCGAGGCGACGGGTAACGTCAGACTGGCGCAGGGGGAGGATCTGGTCACAGGTCCGCGCATGCGCATGAAGATGGCCGAGCAGACCGGTGTTTTCGATGAGCCGAACTTCCTGCTCAAGCGCGAGGCGAAGTGGGCTGCCAAGGAACGCGAGCGTCAGGAAAAGGGTGCCAAGGGGAGTGCGCCGACCGGCGGTACCGGCGGGCCCGCCTGGAAATCGCTCGGTCTCAGCATGAGCCGGCCTGAGCCCGGCTCCCTGATGAATGTGCTCGGGACCTCTGCAGAGGAGCTGGATGCGCTACCGACGACCGAGGCACGCGGGACTGCAGAACGTCTCGATTTCGAAGGCGAGAACAAGCTGCGCATCATCAAGGGCAACTACACGACCTGCAAGCCGGCGGACCCTGGCTGGTATGTGAAGGCCGACGAGCTGGCGCTCGACTATGATCGCGAGGTCGGCGAAGGCAAGAATGGCACGATCTACTTCCAGGATGTACCGATCTTCCATTCGCCGTGGCTGTCCTTCTCGCTTAACAATGCCCGCAAGTCAGGCTTCCTGACGCCGACGCTCGGATCGAGCAGTTCCAGCGGCCTGACGCTGTCGGCACCGTACTACTGGAACATCGCCCCGAACATGGACGCGACGATCTCGCCGCGCATCTATTCGAAGCGGGGGGCGCAGATGGCGACCGAGTTCCGCTACCTCGATCCGAATTTCACCAGCAACCTGCGCGGCGAGTACCTGCCGAGCGACAAGCAGGCGAACAACGAAGACCGCTACGCCTATTCGGTACGTCACCAGCAGAACTTCGGGCAGGGCTTCTCGGGCACCCTGAACATCGCGGGCGTTTCGGATGACGATTATTTCACCGATCTGTCTTCCCGCTCCGTGCTGACCTCGCAGCGTCAGTTGTTGCGCCAGGGCATCCTCAGCTATGGGGCGCCGAGCGGGTGGTGGTCGGCGACCATGGTCGGACAGTCCTACCAGACGCTGAATCCCGACAGCACGACCTCGCAGCACATCGACAAGGTCTATTCGCTGGCGCCCCAGGTCAACCTGGTCGCGCGGCGTCCGGAGTTCCTGGGGGCGGATCTGGCCCTTACCGGACAGTTCACCTCTTTCACCCATGCCGATGCGAATAGCAGCGATCCATCCAAGCGCAAGGATGAAGGGCGTCGCATGGTTGCCTACCCATCAATTGCATTGCCGTTCGTGCAGCCCGGCTGGTACGTGACGCCGAAGGCCGGTGTGCATGTGACGAACTATTCTCTGGATCGCAATGCGCCGGGTTCGGTCGGTCCGAACTCCCTTTCCCGCTCCATGCCGATCATGAGCGTCGACAGCGGCATGACCTTCGAACGCGATACCACCTGGTTCGGAGCGGCGGCGACGCAGACGCTCGAGCCGCGCCTGTACTACCTCTATGTGCCCTACAAGAACCAGGACCTGATCCCGAACTTCGATTCGGGGGTGGCCGACTTCAACTTCGCGCAGATCTTCAGCGAAAACCAGTTCAGCGGCTATGACCGTATCTCGGATGCCAATCAGCTCACGGCTGCGTTGACGACGCGACTCATCGATCCGACCAGTGGTGCCGAGGCGATGCGCGCGATGTTCGGTCAGCGCTACTACTTCAAGCGTCAGGAAACGACGCTGCCGGGGACGACACCTTCGCAGTCGCAGGCGAACGACAAATGGAACCGCTCGGATTTCCTGGCTGCTTTCAGCGGCCGCATTCTGCCGAAGACCTGGCTTGATTCAGCCCTGCAATACAACCCGAGCGATCAGCGCATGGAGCGTTCGTCGATCGGTGCGCGCTATCAACCGGAATTCGGCCGTGTGCTCAATGCCGCCTATCGTTTCGGCAGCAAGGAAGCCGCCGGCGGTACGGCGTTCAAGAACGTCGACGTGGCCGGGCAGTGGCCGATCTGGGGCGGCTGGTCGGCCGTGGGCCGCTACAACTACTCCATCCTCGACCACAAGCCGGTCGAAACCGTCGGCGGTCTCGAGTACAGTGCCGGCTGCTGGGCGATCCGTGTCGTCGGCCATCAGGTTGCCACGACAACCGGAAAGACGAATACATCGTTCTTCGTGCAGCTCGAACTGAACGACTTCGCCCGTATCGGCTCCAACCCGGTCGATCTGCTCCGTCGCAATATCACGGGTTACGGCCTCGCCAGCCAACCGGTCGCCGATCCGATTTTCGGTGAATAATTCGCTTTACAAGGGCCCTGCTGGATGATCATGTCATTCCGTTTCCTGGTGCGCTGTTTGTGTCTTGCCGTCTGCGCCTTCTGCGTGATCGGGCAGGTGCATGCGCAGTCCGGCCGTGGGGCGTCGATGCCGCTTGAGGCTGATCGCATCGTCGCTGTCGTGAATGACGAAGTGCTGACCTTCTACGATCTGCGTACCCGCCTGGACACTGCCCTGTCCCAACTCAAGCAGCAGGGCACGCCGCTGCCGCCGCGCGAAGTCCTCGAGCGCCAGATGCTCGAGCGTTTGGTCGTAGACCGCATCCAGTTGCAGATGGCACGCGACACGGGTTTGCGCATCGACGATGCGCAACTCGACCAGGCACTCAACCGGATCGCCTCCGGCAACAAGATGAGCCTCGGACAGTTCCGCCAGGCGCTTGAGCGCGACGGCATTCCGTATGCGAAGTTCCGCGAGCAGATCCGCGAAGAGATGACGGTTGCGCGCCTGCGCGAACGCGAAGTCGACAATCGACTCGTCATCAGCGACGCCGAGATCGACAACTTCATCGAAGCCGAAAAGAACAAATCCGGCGGTGGTGCGGACGAAGTGCAGGTCGCGCACATCCTGCTGCGTGCGCCGGAGGCGGCGTCGCCCGAGCAACTTCAGAAACTGAAGGCGAAGGCCGACGAGGTCATCGATCGCATCAAGCGCGGCGATAATTTCTCGCAGCTGGCAGCCTCCTATTCGGATGCTCCCGACGGGTTACAGGGCGGCATCCTGAGCCCGCGACCACTCGACCGGTTGCCCGCGTTGTTTGCCGAGGCGGTGTCGCGGATGAAGCCGGGAGATGTTTCGCCGATCCTGAAAAGTCCGAACGGCTTTCACATCGTCAAGCTGCTCGCACGCAAGGGCGGGCTGTCCCTGCCGCCGGTCCAGCAGACGCATGCACGCCATATCCTGATCCGGGTCAACGAGCTGGTGTCGGAATCGGAGGCGCGGCACAAGATGACAGGCTTGCGTGAGCGCCTGAAGCATGGCGGTGATTTTGCAGAGCTGGCGCGACTCTATTCGCAGGATGGCTCGGCCGCGAAAGGCGGCGATCTTGGCTGGCTGTATCCCGGCGATACGGTGCCGGAGTTCGAACGCGTGATGGATCGTCTGGCGATCAATGAACTCAGCGAGCCGACGCAATCTCCATTCGGCTTCCATCTCATTCAGGTCCTCGAGCGGCGCACGCAGGATGTTTCGGACGACCGCATGCGGATGGTCGCCCGGCAGGCGCTCCGCGAACGCAAGCTCGACGAGGCGTATCAGGACTGGTTGCGCCAGATCCGCGACCGGGCCTACGTCGAATATCGCCTGGACGAACGCTGATGTCGCTTCCGGTCATCGCCGTCACGTCCGGCGAGCCGGGCGGTATCGGGCCGGAACTATGCCTGCGCTTGCAGGCACAGCAATTCCAGGCGCGCATTGTCGTCCTCGCCGATCGCGCCCTGCTTGAGCAGCGTGCCCGTCTGCTGGGGGGGCATGTCGATCTGGTCGACTACCGGCCGCAGGCGGCACCAGGAGCCGGCGTCGAACTCCTGCACTGTCCGCTTGCCGTGCCGGCCATGCCCGGAGCTCTGAATCCTGCAAATGCATCCTACGTGCTCGCGCTGCTCGATCGTGCGCTGGCGGGCTGCCGTGCCGGCGAATTTGCTGCGATGGTTACCGCACCGGTACACAAGGGCGTCATCAACCAGGCCGGCATCCCGTTCTCCGGACACACCGAGTATCTCGCTGCGAAGACCGCCACCCCGCGCGTCGTGATGATGCTGGCAGGCGATACGCCACAGGGGCCGTTGCGGGTTGCACTGGCGACAACGCATCTGCCCTTGCGCGCGGTGGCCGATGCAATCGATGCAACGATGCTGGAAGAGACGCTGCGCATCGTGCATGCGGACATGCGTCGCAAGTACGGGATCGCGTCGCCGCGCATCCTGGTTTGCGGCCTCAATCCGCATGCCGGGGAAGAGGGCTACCTCGGTCGCGAGGAGATCGACATCATGGTGCCCGTGCTTGCACGGCTGCGCGCCGAAGGTATGCAACTGATCGGCCCGCTGCCCGCAGACACGATGTTCACGCCGCCGATCCTGG
>JAKJEY010000161.1 GCA_022705165.1 Pseudomonadota bacterium | reverse complement strand
GCAGTGGCGAGGTGGTCGGCAACTACCGGATTCTCTCACCCGAGAGCGCCCGGCAGGTGGGCTATTACAGCGAAAACGAATTCGACCTGACGCGCCTGCAGCACCTGCGCGGCAAGCTCGTCGAGATCGGTCGCTCCTGCGTTCACCCCGACTACCGCAGCGGCGCCACGATCACCCTCCTCTGGGCAGGTCTCGCCCGCTACATGATCGAAGGCGGGCACGAACACCTGATCGGTTGCGCCAGTGTCAGCATGGCGGACGGCGGGCACGCTGCCGCCAGTCTGTATAATCGCCTCGGCGAGCACATGAGTCCGCTGGAGTATCGCGTCTTCCCGCGCTGCCCGCTGCCGCTGGCATCGCTGCGTAGCGACCTGCCGGAGGTGCAGCAGCCGCCGGTACCGCCGCTGATCAAGGGTTACCTGCGTGCCGGTGCCTGGATTTGCGGCGCCCCCACCTGGGATCCCGACTTCAACACGGCCGACCTGCCGGTACTGCTGCCAATGCGCCAGCTCGATGCTCGCTATGCCCGCCATTTCATCGGGAGCCAGGACTGAACATCGAACCTATCTCAAGGACTGTCAGATTCCTCCGCGTCTGTTGCCTTGCCCTGCATTTTGTTGCGGGGGCCGCCACAGTCACATTGATCTATCCGTTGATATCGGATCGCAGCCGGCTCCGGCTCAAACAACGCTGGTCGGGACGACTGCTCGACATCCTCGGCATCCGACTCGATGCAGATATGGCGGGTATTGAACCAGGCAGCCTGATCGTCGCCAATCATATCTCCTGGGTTGATGTCTTCGTCCTCAACGCAGCCCGGCCGGTCGCCTTCGTTTCAAAATCCGAAGTGCGGCAATGGCCGCTGATCGGGTGGCTGGCGGCACGAACCGACACGGTATTCCTCCGCCGCGGCAGCCGGGGGCACGCAAAGCTCGTGAATGCCGAGATCGATGCACTGCTTAACGCGGGCAAGGATGTCGCACTTTTTCCTGAGGGCACGACGACGGACGGTACGCATCTGCTGGGTTTTCATGCGGCACTGCTGCAACCGGCGGTAGAAACGGGGCGGCCGATTCAACCGATCGCTCTGTGCTACGAGGGAGATGACGGAGAACGCAGCCTGGCCCCTGCCTATGCCGGCGAAACGACCCTGATGGAAAGTTTGCGCGCGATCCTCTGCACACGAGGAATCACGGCAAGAGCGCTCGCCCTGCCCGCACTACCCCCCCACGGTTACAACAGGCGGGAACTGGCGTTGTCAGCAAGGGCGCGCATCACCACATCGCTCGGTGTTTAACTCGCCAGCCCCCAATGCGGTCGCAGGAAGGCACCTAGCGTGGTCGGACAAGGTAGGTCGGGTCGAATGGCGCTGGCTGGTAGCCGAAATCGACAGATGCGTCGTGATGATCGAAGACGAGGTCTTCCTGCATCCGGACAGCCATGCCTGCCGTAAGATGACGAAACCTCGGGTGATGGCGGGCGATCCAGACCGCTGCTCTGAAAACCCTGATCGGCACTGGAAGCAGCATGGGCGGATACCCGAGAACGCCAAAAATCCGCCGCACCATTTCAGAATAGGCCAATGTTTCGCCACCACTCAGGTTGTAGGCCTTGTCACACGTACGCGGCACGGCCAGGACCTGAAGGCACGCCATGGCAAGATCCTTCGCGTTGACCGGTTGGCGCAACCCCTTCGCCGCGCCCAGTATCGGAAACATGCGGAACCGCCGTATCACGCGGGCGATTTCCTCGACATTACGGTCCCCATGCAAGCCCCCATATATCAGCGTAGGGCGGAGTATCGTCCACTTAATGCCCAGCCGCTGGCAGCTTTCGATGGTCGCGTTTTCCGCGAGGGCCAGACGATGCGCAAGTTCTCGCTCCTCCGCACTCACAGACGACTGCTTCGTGAAACGGCTCGTCGAGCTGAAAGCGACAAGCCTTCTGAGACCCTTGCCATGAAAGCTGTCAAGCCAGCGCGGTAACAGCCAGATGCCCGCAGTATGGATCAGGGTTTCCCCGCGCACCACCGGTACGTCCTGGAGCGCAGTTTCGAAATCGAAGCAACGCCATGAAACGGTGGAGGAAATCGCGACGGGGGTGCGCCCCAGACAGATTACCGGCAGGTTCCGCTCGGCCAGCATCGGCACAAGAAGACTGCCTACGATGCTGGTTGCCCCGGTAACAAGGATCGGGCAGTGTGCGTTACTGCTTGGCACCGCTCGTTTCCGCCATCGAGCCCGCCAGTTGCGCAAGCGCCTCCTCCGGAGACACGACCGGATGCCATGCAAGCTCCTGAATAGCGCTCGAAATATCGACCTGCAAGGACGAACACAATCGCTCTACATATGCCTTCTGGCCAAGGAGCAGTCCGGCATGACGCAAAAGCTCCATCGAAACCGGCAATAGCAGGGCGCGCCCTCCCAGCTTTTCACGCAGGAGCAACATCAATTCGCGAAGTGAGAGATCGTATCCGTCGCTAATAAGGAAGACGCGATCCGCGGCCCGGGGATGGCGTGCAACCGAAGCAAGAAAGTCGACGAGATTATCAAGTGCCACGAGACTTCGTCGATTGAAGAGTGCGCCAAACGGCAACGGAACCGGGCGTCGAAGCCATGCCATCATGCTCTCGAAGTTTGCTTTCACGCCGGGGCCGTAAACAAGGACTGGCCGGACGATCACCACCTGCAACCCGGTCTCGCGGCCAATTTTCTGCAGCGCCTGCTCTGCCTCATACTTCGAGATCGCATAGGGATCCGCTGGATGGGCAGGATCTTCAGGGGTGAATGGCTGCCCGACCGGAGACTGTTCCCCGTTAACTTTGACGGAACTCACAAAGACGAAGCGACGGACACCTGCTGCTGCTGCTGCGAGCGCAAGCCGGCATGTCAGGGCAACATTCACCCTTCGGTACTCCGAAAGCGGGTCCTTATCGGACTCGCGCATCTGATGCACGCGAGCCGCCAGATGGATCACGACATCGGCACCGGAAAGCACCGGAGACCAGTCGGAAACCGCATCGAAATCCGGAATCACGACTGGCTCGATAGCAGGTGATTCGAGATCTTCTGGAAAAGATCTCACGACCGCCCGCACCTGCCATCCCCGGCTTGCAAGCACAGGGCACAATGCGCGTCCGACGAAACCATTCGCGCCGGTAACGACGGCCATTCCTCCCGGAACGCTTGCCCTATCGTCATCGGACGCCCCGAGTTCCCGAAACAATGCCTCGCCAGCCTGAGGTGCAGAAAAAACCCCGCCCCATTTTCTCCAGTAGCGGAATCCGGAGCGGATCGTAATCATCTTTGAACGAAGGCTGCGGTGCGTATCCCGGGACCAGCGGTGAACCACCCTGACCTGGGGCACGTACACCGAGCGCGCCACGGCCAACAACCTGCGCCCGATATCCGCATCCTCATAATGGAGAAAGAAGCCCGGGTCGAAACCCCCGATCTGTTTCAGCACCCTTGTCCGGAAAAACAGGAAGCATCCGCTGGGGTATTCAAGTGGATGGATGGCCTTCTCATAATCGCAGTCGCGCATCTCGAACCGGCGAATGACGGAGCCGAACAGTCGATCCAGGATACTCGGTGCAACACTGCGCAAGAACATCACGAAGAGGGTCGGATGCCTCTTGCACAGGAAATGTCGCTCACCGTCCTCGCCAAAAACGGCGGGGCTGAGCAAGCCGACACCCGGCTCCGCCTCCATGAAATGCAGGCATTGCAGCAGGGCATCCGCATCGACAAAGACATCCGGGTTGATGACCAGATGATAGTCCGAATCGACCTGGTCGATGGCCAGGTTGTTGCCGCGGCCATAGCCTAGATTTCCGGCTGCCTTGAGAACGCGGACCTTCCAATCGGGAAGGCGAGGCGCGATATCGTTCAGCCAATGTTCAATCTTCGAGAAGAGTGACTGATCATCGGAGTTGTCGACGAGGGTGACCTCAAAACTCACCGGGATGGATTGTCGCGCAACCTCCGCCGCCTTCTGCATTGCGAGCAATGTGCGCTCGAGTACAGCGAGATCCGGCTTGTAGAGAACGAGGGATGCGGTAACGGTCAGGCACTTCATGAACTGCCTCCGGCCGATTCCCCGCCCCTCCCCATTCTGAGGACCCTGGCGGGGATACCGCCCACCGTCGCAAAGGCAGGGACATCGTCGATGACAACCGCGTTCGCACCGATCGTGGCGTCATCACCGATCATTACCCTGCCGATGATTTTTGCGCCGGCACAAATCATGACCCCGTTGCCGACAACAGGTCTCTCCGAAGGGGTAAACCCGATGTCGGGTCGCCTGGAACCCAGGGTGACTCCCTGCATGATCGTGCAGTTTTCTCCAATGGACTCTGCACCAATGACGGTACCCACGGTGTGCGGCAGAAACAACCCTCCCCCGATGCGTACTCGCGGGGAAACCTCGATCCCGAAACACAGCAGGTTCAGCGTCGAAAACACCTTGGCAAACGGCCGCAAGAGAAGCGTCCCATAAGCCATTTCGGCCAGACGCAAGAGGACCACGGGGGCCATCCGCGGGCTTAGCAGCCCGGACAGGAAAGCGGGGAAGGAGACCGTTTCCTTGGCGCTACGCAGACGGCAATAGCGAATGATGTCGGCCTTGAGTTTGTTCATGGCAGCACCTGGAAGCGAGTGCGTGGGGTCCGGGAGGAGCCCTCCTGCATGGCGGGAGGCACGACTTTGTCACGGGACCGTCGGAGTGCTCCCCCCGGCTGTGACAGCTTCCGCAGCTTCGCCAGCAACAGGCCCCAGAGGAAGAAGGAGAACAGGCCGGGATATGGCTGACGCAGCATGACCTTGAAGTTGGCGTCAACAAGGACGAGAAAGAGGACGATGCCGCCGAGCCAGCAGATGTGGCTGTCAAGGCCGGCTCTTCCCGTCCATGCCAGGCGGACGCTTGCCGCAATCAACCCGAGCAGCGGCAGCAGAGCAAGAGTACCAAAATTGTAGGCCAGGTCCAGGTACCAGTTGTGGGCGCTGGTCCGCACCTCGCGCGGCAGCGGCTCGGCGTGCCCAAAGAGCACGGAGCGCGGACTTTCCGCGATGCCGGAACCGAATCGCGACCAATCTTCCAGTC
>JAKJEY010000160.1:411-5140 GCA_022705165.1 Pseudomonadota bacterium | reverse complement strand
CTGCCAGCTGTAGGCGAACATCACGGCGAGGAAGATGAGCAGGAAGGGCAGATCGAGGATCAGCGTGACGGCCGCGCCGGAAACGAACTCGCGGATCGTTTCGACGCCCTGCAGGCGGGCAACCAGTGTGCCGGTGGGGCGCTGCTCGAAATAAGGCAGGGGCAGCCGCAGCAGGTGCTTGAAGACCTGGCTGCCGAGTACGGCGTCGATGCGGTTGCCGGTGTGCAGCACGAGGTACTGGCGCAGCCAGGTCATGCCGGCGGTGAAGACCATGAACATGACCAGCGCGACGCCGAGCACGATGAGGGTGCTGTGGGTCTGGTGGACGATGACCTTGTCGATGATGACCTGCGTGAAGAGCGGTGTGGCCAGCCCGACGAGCTGGATGGCGAGGCTGGCGACGAGGACGTCGCGCCAGATGCTCTTGTGCTTGAGGAGTTCGGGGATGAACCACTGGAAGCCGAATGCCTTCTTCTCCGCCGTGAAGCCGGCGATGTCTTCTTCGTCACCGGCCTTACGCTCCTTTGCGACGAGGATCAGCTCCGGTTCCAGCCACTGCCCGGCTTCGGCGATGGGCAGGGTTTCGGGGGTCTGGCTGCCGCTACGGAAGTAGAGCAGTGCGTTATCGGTGGCCTTGAGGATGAGGACGGGAACAACGACGGGGGAAGTGGCGGGAGCGACAGGAGTGGCTTGATCGGCGGCAGCCGTTTCCGGAGTTTCGTCTGTTGGCTTGTTGGCGGCCCCGATGATCCGTTCGCGCAGCGGCGTATCGACGTCGGCGGGCAGGTCGGCGACCTGGAGATCGGGGGTGTCGGCGTGCCGGGGCTGCGGGCGCAGGAAACCGATGGCCGGCAGCGGCAGTTTGCGCCAGTCATCCGGCAGCGGCGCCGGGCCGGTCTTCAAACCGAGCGAGCGGGCGGCTTCGTGGAAGGTGGCGAGGGTATACGGCGGTGGGTATTCCTGCGCGACGAGCGATGCGTCAAACGGCAGACGATAGAACGCACTGAGGCTACCGAGAAGCCAAAGGACTTCCTGGCGCCCCACCTCCTCCAGTGGTGACATTTGTGTCTTGTTTGTTTCTTGTTATTGGGAAGGCGCGACTGTAGCGGCGAGAAAACCAGCGGTCAATATGACTTTGGTCTGAATTAGCAAACCATGAAATGCTTTTGATTCAGAGCGATGGAATGCTCGTACGATCTGTGAATCATGACATCGCAATCGCGGGGCAGACGGGTCGAAGCACTCGACGAGAGCACGTTCAGCAGGCACTAATTTCCGCAAAATTCGCGGCAGATAACTTGCGCACGCGGAGAATGCCGCCCATAATCACCGCATGAAAAGCGGCGATTATCCTTATATCTGGCAGGCGAGCGACTGGCCACGCTGGCGCTTTGATCTCGCCGCGCTGGCGGGCCCGATGGCCGATGTCAGCCGTGCGCAGGGGCTGTTGATCGGGAGGTTGGCCGACGTCGGCATGCCTCTCCGCGATCAGGCCAGTCTCGCGACGCTGACCGAGGATGTGCTGAAAACCAGCGAGATCGAGGGGCAGCAGCTCAGCGCCGAATCCGTCCGTTCGTCGATTGCCCGCCGCCTCGGCGTCGATATTGGCGCGTTGGCTCCCATTGACCGCCACGCGGAAGGCGTCGTCGAGATGGTGCTCGACGCCACGCTGAAATGCGAGCTTCCGCTGACAAGGGAGCGCCTGTTCAGCTGGCACGGGGCATTGTTTCCGACCGGGTATGCCGGCCTATCCAGAATCCGGGTCGGCACCTGGCGCGATGATGCCGGCGGGCCGATGCAGGTCGTGTCCGGGTCGGTCGAGCGCCGGCGCGTGCATTTCGAAGCGCCGCCGGCAGAACGTCTGGCGACCGAGATGTCGCGTTTTTTTGAATGGATCAATACACCCGGCGCTATCCCACCGTTGATCAAGGCCGGATTGGGGCACCTGTGGTTCGTCACGCTGCATCCGTTTGATGATGGTAACGGCCGCATCGCCCGCGCCATCGGCGATCTGTTGCTGGCGCGTGCGGACGGGAGCCCGCAACGGTTCTACAGCCTGTCAGCCCAGATCCAGCGCGAACGCAAGGCCTACTACGACATCCTGGAAACGACCCAGAAGGGCGGCATGGATGTGACGGAGTGGCTTGCATGGTTTTTGGAATCGCTGCACCGCGCCGTCGGTCAGGCGCAACACACACTTGACGCAGTGCTGACCAAGGCGCGTTTCTGGCACCGTTGGGCGTCACTGCCACTGAACGAGCGGCAGGTGAAACTGTTGAACCGGCTGCTCGACGGTTTCGACGGCAAGCTCACCAGCAGCAAATGGGCCGCCATCGCGAAATGCTCGCCGGATACGGCGTTGCGGGACATCAACGACCTGCTGGCGCACGGCGTGCTGTGCAAAATGGATGGCGGCGGCCGGAGCACCGGCTACATGCTGAACACGCTGCCGAAGTAGCCCCGGTACCTACACCGAAATCAGCCCCTCCCCCGGCGGCACCGCCGGGTAGGGGTAGAGTACGTTCAGCGCCACGCTCTGCCCGGAAGCCTGCACGATGCGCACGTGCTCGCGGCGGAACTCGCGGGCATTCTTGAGCCCGCAGGAGTGGGCGATCATGTCGATTTCCTTGTTCATGTTGGCGCAGTAGGCGGCAACGCGCTCGGCCTTGTCGGCCACGTCGAGGCCGCGCTGCAGGCGTGGGTTGTGAGTGGTGATGCCGGTCGGGCAGGTATTGCTGTGGCAGCGCAGGGCCTGGATGCAGCCGAGCGAGAACATGAAGCCGCGCGCGGTATTCACGAAGTCGGCGCCGGTGGCCAGCGCCCAGGCGACGCGCGCCGGCGTCAGCAGCTTGCCGGCGGCGATCAGGCGCACGCGCTGGCGCAGGCCGGATTCGATCAGCGAATCAACGACGCGCGGCAGCGCTTCGTCGATCGAGAGCGCCATGTGGTCGGCCAGCGCCTGGGGCGCGGCGCCACTGCCGCCCTCGCCGCCGTCGATAGCGAGGAAGTCCGGCGCCACATGCAGGCCACGGCGATTCACCTCCTCTGCGAGTCCGTTCATGAACTGCCAGCCACCGATCGCAGTCTTGATGCCGACCGGCTTGCCGGTGATGTCGCGCACGCGCTCGACCATGTCGAGCAGTTCGATCATGTTCGATATGTCGCGGTGGCGGTTTGGCGACAGGGAATCTTCCCCCAGCGGAATGCCGCGGATGCGCGCGATTTCCTCGGTGACCTTACCTGCCGGCAGCACGCCGCCCTTCCCCGGCTTGGCGCCCTGCGACAGCTTGATCTCGAAGGCACGCACCGTCTCGTGCGCCGCGACCTCGCGCAGCTTCTCCGGCGACAGGCGTCCCTGATCATCGCGCACGCCGTACTTGGCGGTGCCGATCTGGAAGATGAGGTCGCAGCCGCCTTCGAGGTGATAGGGGGAGAGGCCGCCCTCGCCGGTATCCATCCAGCAGCCGGCCTTGGCCGAACCGCGCGAGAGCGATTGCACGGCAGGCTTCGAGATGGCGCCGTAGCTCATGCCGGAAACGTTGATCAGCGAGCGGCCGGTGAAGGGCTTCTCGCAGTGGCCGTCGCCGATGATCAGCGGCGGCGTCGGCTCGCGCTCCTCTTCGAGTACCGGGAAGGGCGCGTTCACGAAGATCAGCGCACCGGCCTCGTGGATGTTGTAGGTCGAGCCAAAGCCGAGGATACCCCCCTCGTTCTTGGCCAGCCGATAGACCCAGCCGCGCGTGGCGCGATTGAAGGGCATCTCCTCGCGGTCGCCGAGGAAGAAGTACTGCCGGAAATATTCGCCGAGGTTTTCGAAGAAATAGCGCAGGTGCCCGATGATCGGAAAATTCCTGAGCACCGCGTGCTTCTTCTGCGTGATGTCCTGAATGTACCAATAGACGAGCGTGCCGGCGATCGCCAACGCGATGAGAACGCCGAGGCTGACGTACAGGACGTTGAGCATGGCCGCATCCCCCTCGATGCTAGAATTTCGACCATCATAGGAGAAACGCGATGGTTTTTGCAGCATCCCTGCCCCCGGCCGAAGAAATCGAACGCAACGTGAGCGCCGCACTGGCCGAGGATATCGGTCCCGGCGATTTGACCGCCGGCCTCATCCCGGAAGACCGGATCGGCCGCGCCACGGTGATCTCGCGCGAGGATGCCGTGCTTTGCGGCACGGCCTGGTTCGACAGGGTGTTCCGCCGCATCGATCCGCAGGTCAAGCTTTCCTGGCAGGCGGCCGATGGCGACCGCGTCACCAAGGACCAGCTGCTCTGCGAAATCGAGGGCAGCGCGCGCGCCCTGCTCTCTGCCGAGCGCAGTGGCCTCAACTTCCTGCAGCTGCTCTCGGGGGTCGCGACCAAGGCACGCCAGTACGCCGACGTGGTCGCGGGCACGAAGGCCGTCGTCGTCGATACGCGAAAGACGATTCCCGGTCTGCGGCTCGCGCAGAAATACGCAGTGAAGTGCGGCGGTGGCATCGCGCAGGCGATGGCTGCTGCCCAAGCCGCCGCAGGACCGGGCTGCAAGTTCATCCAGATCGAGGTGGAGTCGCTGGCCGAGTTGCAGGACGCGCTTGCGGCCGGCGCGAAGATGGTGCTGCTCGACAACATGAGCCTGGACGACATGCGCGAAGCCTGCCGCATTGCCGCCGGACAGGCGATCACCGAGGCCTCCGGCGGCATCAGCCTGGAGACGCTGCGTGCGATTGCCGAGACCGGGGTCG
>JAKJEY010000160.1:0-301 GCA_022705165.1 Pseudomonadota bacterium | reverse complement strand
TGCCCTCTGAGCCGGGACAAAAAGCCGTTCCACGGCGGGCGCTTGCCGCTATAATTGACCGAAAGTCATAACCCGCCCAGAGAGAGACAACGATGCTGTTCGCACTTTTCTACGTGGTTGCAATCGCCATCCTGGTGCTGCATTTCACCGGCTTCCTCGCCCGACACAACCTGGAGTGGCTCGTCCTCGCACTCGCCGTCGCCGTCTTTCCGGCCGTCATCTACCTCTAGCGACACTGGTCACCAGCCAAACAAAAAGGGGCGCCACGGCGCCCCTTCTGTTTTTGCCCCCGGCGTTCAGC
>JAKJEY010000015.1:18436-25228 GCA_022705165.1 Pseudomonadota bacterium | reverse complement strand
CGGGATCCGGAAGGGCCAGCAGCTCCCCGACCAGCGACTCCGCAAACTCGTGGCCCAGAACGTGAATCTGCGCTCGCTTCTCAATGATCGACATGCGCTGATCGAGGTGCTGCACCTGCTTTTCCAGCGCATGATGCTCGACCTCTGCGGTACGGATGGCCGCCTTGACCTCAGCAATACTTTCGGTCGCTGCCCGATGCTCGAGGGCATGCGTCGTCGAAAACATCGGCAGGAGCCCGGCAACAAACACCATTGCCCTGAAAAGGCCACGCCAACCGGAGCAGTGCCCGCCGAAACGCCTACCCGCGACACCCGTCATTGCCATCCCCTCTCCCTGTCTCCGCAATGCGAAAAACAAATCGCACCAGCCGCCCTTTTATGCAGTCCAGTTTAACGGCTCAGGAAGGGTAAATGAACAGCCGGGGAAAATATCTCCCTCGAACGACGACGGGAGGTCTCGCCTTGATCGGGGTTAGCTGGGGTTAGCCAACGTAACGCCGCTCGCCGGCCTCGATGCCGAACGGCAGCCAGTTCTCCGGCGGCGGCAGCGGGCAGGTGGCAAAAGGCGTAAAGGCACAGGGCGGGCTACAGGCATAGTTGAAATCGAGGACGATGCGGCCGTTTGCTGCCGGGAGCGCGTCGAGGAAGCGCCCGGCACCGTAGCTGATCCGGCCGCTCGTCGCGTCGCGGAACACGAAAAACACCTTCTGGTCGGAGACGCTCATCGGCAGCAGGGCGAACGACTTGCCGTCAATCTCGAAGACGGCCTGCCATGCCACCGTCACCGGCTTCAGCTCGCCGGTCACGTTGGGCACTTCCATGACCTGCGGCGGGTCGAGCGGCAACCAGGCGGCATCGATTCGCCACATCGGGTCGTAATCGAAGCGATCGATGCCGGCGAAAGGCATCCGCGCCGCCCAGGCGAGATCGCGGACACGCACCGCAAAGCGGCCGTCACGCTCGATGACGAAGAAGGCACTGTCGCCCGAGGCCACTATCGTCGGGGAAGCATCACGATCGCTGATCAGCACCTGCGCTTCGCCGTCCATCGGCAACCATTGCAATACATCGCCACGGCAGAGGATTTCTCCGAAATGGGCTGGCCCGTGCGGCAGGACGACCGCCGCCTCCGGATCCGCACCGACGCGATTCCTGCCGTCCTCCAGCCAGTAGAGGCCGACCAGACCGAGCCAGCTCTCCGGTGCCGCCAGCGCGCGCTCGCGCGCCACGCACCAGCGCTCCCAGGCGGCTTTCTCCGGTGTCGTCACAGCGACTTTCCCTGTTCGGCCAGCGCGATCTGACGATCATGCCAGCGCGACAACAGGAGTTGTGCGGCGATCGCCCCGATCAGGGCCATGAACATGTCGGACTGCGTATCCCAGGGATCGCCCTGCGTGCCGAGGAATTCATCGGCGCCCTGCCCCAGGCCGAGCGCCGCCCACCACTCCACGAGTTCGTAGCTCGCACTGATCGCCAGCACGATGCAGACGACGATGAAGGCGAGCATGCGCCGGCCATCGACATAGCCGCCACGAATCAGGATCTCGCGCGCTGCGATCGCCGGAATGAAGCCCTGGCAGAAGTGGCCGATCTTGTCGTAGGGATTTCGGGAAAGCCCGAACCAGGCCTGCAGGTCGAAGCCGAAGGGGACGTGCGCGTAAGTATAGGCACCGCCGATCATGAGCACGATCCCGTGCAGCACGATCAGCACATAGAGGAGATTCGTCAGCGGAAAGCGCTGCCAGGTCGCCCACAGGATGGGTAGCACGAGGATGACCGGGGCGACTTCCATCACCCAGGTCACCCGATCGTAGGGGTGCAGGCCCGAGACCACGAGTCCCGTGACGAGCAGGACCGAGGTGGCCAACAGCGGCCACCTCGACGGCGTTACCCTCGCGTCAGCCACGCGCGAAGCGGAGGCTGCCGTCGATGACGCCGACGCGCACCGTATCCTTGGCGCCGAACTTGCCCTCGAGGATCGCCTTGGCAAGCGGATTCTCGATCTGCTGCTGGATGGCGCGCTTCAGCGGCCGTGCGCCGAACACCGGATCGAAGCCGGCCTTGGCCAGTTCGAGCAGCGCCGAATCGTCGACCACCAGCCCCATCTCCATCTGCGCCAGGCGCTTCTCGAGGTAGCCGAGCTGGATCTTCGCGATCGAGGCGATGTTCTTCTCGTCCAGGCTGTGGAAGACCACCACTTCGTCGATGCGATTGATGAACTCGGGACGGAAGTAGGTTTTGACTTCCGCCATCACCGCCACCTTGACCGCGCCGTAGTCGGTACCGGCCATGCTCTGGATCATCTGGCTGCCGAGGTTCGAGGTCATGACGATCACCGTGTTCTTGAAGTCCACGGTGCGGCCCTGGCCATCGGTCATGCGACCGTCGTCGAGCACCTGCAGCAGCACGTTGAAGACATCCGGGTGCGCCTTCTCGACCTCGTCGAGCAGGATCACCGAGTAAGGCTTCCGCCGCACCGCCTCGGTCAGGATGCCGCCCTTGCCGTAGCCGACATATCCTGGCGGCGCGCCGATCAGGCGGGCAACCGAGTGCTTCTCCATGAACTCGCTCATGTCGATGCGGATCAGGTGCTCCTCGGAGTCGAACATGAACTCGGCCAGTGCCTTGCACAGTTCGGTCTTGCCGACGCCCGTCGGGCCAAGGAACAGGAACGAGCCGTAGGGCTTGTTCGGATCGGACAGGCCAGCACGCGAGCGGCGGATGGCATCGGCGACGAGGCGCACTGCCTCGTCCTGGCCGACCACGCGCTGGTGCAGCTTGTCTTCCATCTTCAACAGCTTGTCGCGCTCGCCCTGCATCATCTTGCTGACCGGAATGCCGGTGGCGCGCGAGACGACCTCGGCGATTTCCTCGGCGCCGACCTGGGTGCGCAGCAGCTTGTTCTTCACCTCGCCGTCGCCGGCCTTTTCGGCCGCCTTGAGCTGCGCTTCAAGACCCGGCAGCTTGCCGTACTGCAGCTCGGCGAGCTTGTCGAAGGCGCCCTGGCGCTGCAGTTCAGCCATCTGCAACTTGACCTTCTCGATTTCTTCCTTGATGTGCGCCGAACCGTGCACGGCAGCCTTTTCGGCCTTCCAGATCTCTTCCAGATCGGAGTATTCCTTCTGCAGCTTGGCGATCTCGTCCTCGATCAGGCCGAAGCGCTTGATCGAGGCCTCGTCCCTCTCCTTCTTCACCGCCTCGCGTTCGATCTTCAACTGGATGATGCGGCGGTCGAGCTTGTCCATCGACTCCGGCTTGGAGTCGATTTCCATCTTGATGCGCGCCGCGGCCTCGTCGATCAGGTCGATCGCCTTGTCCGGCAGGTGGCGGTCGTTGATGAAGCGCACCGAGAGTTCGACGGCCGAGGTCAACGCCGAGGCCGAGTACTTGATGCCGTGGTGGGCCTCGAATCGTGGCTTCAGTCCCTTGAGGATTTCCACCGTCTCGGCGACCGATGGCTCGCTGACGTCGATCTTCTGGAAGCGGCGCGACAGCGCGTGGTCCTTCTCGAAGATGCCGCGGTACTCTGTGTAGGTCGTGGCGCCGATGCACTTCAGCTGGCCGGAGGAGAGCGCTGGCTTCAGCAGGTTGGACGCGTCGAGCGTGCCGCCCGATGCGGCGCCTGCGCCGATCAGCGTATGGATCTCATCGATGAACAGAACCGCGTTCGGATTTTCCTGCAACTGCTTGAGCACGCTTTTCAGACGCTGCTCGAAATCGCCGCGGTACTTGGTGCCGGCGAGCAGTGCGCCCATGTCGAGCGCGTAGACATTGGCCTGCGCCAGAATTTCCGGAATGTCGCCCTCGACGATGCGGCGGGCGAGGCCTTCGGCGATCGCCGTCTTGCCGACGCCAGCCTCGCCGACCAGCAGCGGGTTGTTCTTGCGGCGACGGCACAGTGTCTGGATGACGCGTTCCAGCTCCTTGTCGCGACCGATCAGCGGGTCGATCTTGCCGGCAAGCGCCATCGCATTCAGATTCAGCGTGTAGTTCTCAAGCGGGCCAGCGTTGCTCTGCTGTTCGCCTTCGGTTTCCGTCTCACCTTCGGTCGGTGCCTTCTGCTGCGGGACCTTGCTGATGCCGTGCGAAATGAAATTCACCACGTCGAGCCGCGTCACGCCCTGCTTCTGCAGGTAATAGACGGCATGCGAATCCTTCTCTCCGAAGATCGCGACGAGCACGTTGGCACCGTTCACTTCCTTCTTGCCGGAGGACTGCACGTGCAGGATCGCGCGCTGTATGACGCGCTGGAAGCCGAGCGTCGGCTGCGTGTCGATTTCATCTTCACCTGCGACGGTCGGCGTGTGCTCGGCGATGAATTTGTTGAGGTCGCGGCGCAGGACGTCGATGCTGGCACCGCAGGCGCGCAGGGCTTCAGCGGCTGATGGATTGTCCAGCAGCGCCAGCAACAGGTGCTCGACGGTGATGAACTCGTGCCGCTTCTGCCTCGCCTCGACGAAGGCCATGTGCAAGCTGACTTCCAGTTCCTGCGCGATCATTCAGTTCTCCTCCATGACGCAAGCCAGCGGATGCTGGTGCTCGCGGGCAAAGGCCGCGACCTGTTCCACCTTCGTGGCGGCGATGTCTCGCGGATAGACCCCGCACAGACCGCGTCCCTCGGTATGTACTTTGAGCATGATTCGCGTCGCTTGTTCGCGGTCCATGCCAAAAAATTTCTGAAGTACCGTGATCACGAAATCCATCGGTGTGAAATCGTCGTTGAGCAGCAGTACCTTGTACAGCGGCGGTAATTTCGCCTTGCTCTGCTGCGCTTCGAGAAGCCCTTCGCCTTGATGCCTGGTTGCCATGGCCTGATTCTAATCAGTCAGCCTGAATGTGCAATAGCGCGGCGGGTACGGCGCATTTTGTGGCAGGGGCGGAGAACAATTTTTGCCCCTGTTGTATCGCAACATCGAAAATGCTTGACGCATCCGGATGAGTCGAGTAAAACGGTTGAAGTTTGGCTTCAAGTGGTTGCAGTCGTGTGCGTTCTTCTAGAGGAGGATCACCGGGCAGGCCGAGTTTGAATTCAAACAAGCAGTCGGGCGAAATACCCGGTTTCATCTTTTTTCAAGGAAGTCGCAATATGGCAACTGGTACCGTCAAGTGGTTCAACGACGCCAAGGGTTTTGGTTTCATTACTCCGGATGATGGCAGCGAAGATCTGTTCGCTCACTTCTCCGCAATCAACATGGCCGGTTTCAAGAGCCTGAAGGAAGGCGAGAAGGTTACCTTCGACGTCACCCAAGGCCCGAAGGGCAAGCAAGCCTCGAATATCCAGAAGCCCTGATTTTTTCAGGCTTCTTGAAGAACCCGCCGCAAGGCGGGTTTTTTTATGCCTGCGATTTACCCGCTTGCCGTCGGGTGAAGGAATGGAGCTTCAGTTGCTGACGACAGCTTCGTCGCTGCGCTTTTCGCCATTGCTGTCGGCCCAGCTGACCTGAAGCTTGTCTCCGGCCTTGAGTCCCCGTGCCTTGAATGCAAACAACGGGTTTTTCGATACCGAGGTGTTGAGTTGCCCATCGACCAGTGGTTTGCCGTTGACGCTGACCACAAAGGTCTGGATGAAGTGCGCCGGTACCGTCCTGCCCGTGGCGGGGTCCTTGCGTTGCCCGGATTCCATCGGGTGCTGCAGCAGGATGCGAATTTCGGTGAACTCGCCCTGCGGCGTCGCACGAATCTTGATCGGATCAGCCATGTCAGTGTGTGCCGCGTGATGCCGGATTTATCGGCACCCCTGTAGTGGAAATGGAACGAGTTGAGCGTGGGGGTTGTGTCATTGCTTTCTCCTAGCCGCCACAACCACCAAGCGTTACCTTGATTTCCCGCTGCGCGTGCCACAATTTGCCGTCGGCCGCTTTCACGACCGCGCGTACGCGGCTCGTCTCGGCCATCTTCAATGGCACGCGTACCTGCGGCAGTGCGCCATTCGCGAAAGCGAAGCTTGCTGCGAGCGGCATCGGATTCTTTTCGACGAAGATCGAGATCGTCTGGTTGCCGGGCAGGTTGCTGATCACCTCAACGACGACCTGTGCGCCGTTTTCAGCGATTTCCGGTGCATTGAAGACAATTTCCCGTGACTCCGCAGAACCGCTGCTGCCATTGGCCTTCAGCGCATCGTTGAAGCCGGTTGCCGTGAAGGCGCCTCGCTGCCAGTCAGCTGCGATAACGCGTAACGGTGCGAGCAGGCCGACGGCCGCCAGTGCCGCATACGCGGTGCCTGCTCCCGAGGCGCGCAACAAGTGTCGGCGCAAGGCGTCGATATCGTGGGTCATCGTGCAGGTGTTTCCTGTGCGTTGTTTGCAATCCAGCGCCCGGACTTGCCGCCCATCTTTTCGAGCAACCGGATATCTTCGATGCGCATGCCGCGGTCGACTGCCTTCAGCATGTCATAGATGGTCAGCAGGGCGATGCTGGTTGCGGTCAGTGCTTCCATTTCAACGCCGGTGCGCCCGGTGCATTCTGCCGTGACCTCGCAATGCACGGCGTGGCTGGCTTCATCGAGCACGAATTCGGCAGCGACCCGGGTCAGTGCAATCGGATGGCAGAGCGGAATCAGGTCCGATGTTCTCTTCGCGCCCTGGATTGCGGCGATGCGTGCTATGCCGATGACGTCGCCCTTTTTCGCGGAACCGGCAGCGACCAGCGCGAACGTGGCGGGCTGCATGAAAATGCTGCCTGCGGCGCGGGCGATACGATGGGTCTCGTTCTTGGCTGCGACGTCGACCATGTGGGCCTGGCCGTCACCATCGAAGTGGGTCAGCGGGCTGGTGGTCGATTCCACGGGGGGGG
>JAKJEY010000015.1:18160-18426 GCA_022705165.1 Pseudomonadota bacterium | reverse complement strand
CATCGAAATCTTCGCGGGGCCCGCCGGCAGGGGGCGGGCGCGGAACGGTTTTGGAACTGCGGTATCATAGCACCATGAACAAGTGCCTGCCATTTGGCCCAGCCACCGCATGCCCGATGGGTCGTTGCCCGGTCCGCAAGACGATGATGTTCCCCCGCAGTGTTTCCCGCAAAGTTCTGTGCGTCCTGCTCAGTGTGACGCTGGGACTGGCAAACCCGTCGTTTGCCGATAGCCTCCCCGACCTCGGCGAGTCGGCGCGCGCCGAC
>JAKJEY010000015.1:13318-18073 GCA_022705165.1 Pseudomonadota bacterium | reverse complement strand
TTGCCGCCGCAACTGGAAAAGAAGATCGGCGAGAGCATCATGAACGACATCCGGCTGCACGAGCCGTCGTATGTCGACGATCCCGAGATCAACGAATACCTGAGTCGGTTGGGGCAGCGTCTGGTCGCATCCAGTGCCGATTCGGCGGGCGATTTTCATTTCTTTGCGATCCGCGACGGACAGGTCAATGCGTTTGCCATGTTCGGTGGCTACATCGGTGTCAACACCGGCACCATCCTGACCTCGCAGACCGAGTCCGAGCTGGCCGGGGTGATGGCCCACGAAATCTCGCACGTCACGCAGCATCACCTCGCCCGCCAGATCTCGAACCAGAAGCAGCAATCCGTGCTCGGCATGATCGCAATGGCCGTCGCGTTGCTTGCGGCGCGCTCCAACTCGCAGGCCGCGGGTGGTGCGATGGCGGGTAGCGAGGCGGCCATGGTGCAGTCGTTTCTCGCGTATTCCCGAGATTTCGAGCGGGAGGCCGACCGGATCGGCTTCGATGTGCTCGAGAAGGCGGGTTACGACCCGCGTGGCATGGCAGAATTTTTTGAGCGACTGCAGCGCTCGACCCGGGTCTATGAGAACAACGCGCCGGTCTACATGCGCTCACACCCGATCACCGTCGAGCGTATCAGCGACATGCAGAATCGCCAGGCGCGCTCGCCGTATCGCCAGGTGCGCGACAGCCTCGATTTCCAGCTTGTTCGCGCCAAGTTGCGTGCCCAGCTGGGAACCCCCAAGGAAGCCGTGAACGATTTCGAGATCCTGCTGCGTGAGCGCAAATTCTCGTCGGAGGCGGCGGCCCGCTACGGCCTTTCCTATGCACTCTGGCGTGCCAAGCGCTATGCGCAGGCCGAGCAGGAACTGGAAATGGTTCGTCGCCAGAAGACCGGTTCGGCCATGGCCGAGAATCTGGCCGGAGAAATCAAGGGGGCGATGGGTGATCTGCCGGCCGCGGCCACGATCTTTCGTGAAGCCCTGCAGCGCTTCCCCACCTCCCGCGCGCTCGCCTATGGCTATGCCGATGCCCTGTTCTCCCTGCGCAGCTACGACAAGCTGCAGGCCTTCCTCGAGGATCAGCTGTTGTCCTATTCGACCGATCCCAAGCTGTACAACCTGCTCGCCAAGACGCATGCCGTGCAGGGCCGCAAGCTGGCGCAGCATCGTGCGCTTGCCGAAATGTATGTGCATCAGGGGCGTCTGGTACAGGCCATCGAGCAGCTGCAGTTCGCGCAGCGTGCCGGCGATGGCAATTTCTTCGAGCAGTCCGTTGTCGACGCCCGTTTGCGTGAGTTGAAGAAACAGCAGATGGAAGAGGCGAAGCAGAAGAAATAGCGGCGACGCGGTACAATGCGCCGCTTGCACCAGTGTTTTCATCCACCGTTTCGATTCAGGAACCCCTATGCAGTGCGATCGCGAACTCGACGTCAAGGGCCTCAACTGCCCGCTTCCCATCCTGCGCACCAAGAAGGCGCTGGCCGAGATGCAGACGGGGCAGACCCTGCGCGTGCTGGCGACGGACCCGGGGTCGGTCAAGGACTTCCAGGCCTTTGCCCGGCAGACCGGTAACGAGCTGGTGACCAGTGGTGAAAGCGCCGGCGTCTACGAATACGTCCTCAAGCGCAAGTAGCGCGCTTAAAGCCACGTTGATCGCCGGATACCTCCGGCTCCGTCCTCCTCCGACCACCATGCAACGAAGCTTCGCCCTGCTCGATACGCCGGGCGGCGGCGCGTTGCTTTTCGACGGCCTTGTCAGCACGCTGCCGGTCACGGCCGCCGGATCGCTCGCCGACGTCTGTGGCGAAGTGGAGCGGCGCATCGCTGCCGGCTGTTTTGTCGTTGCTGCGCTCGATTATGAGCTCGGTGCCGTCGTCGAACAGTCGAGCGGGGCCGCCCCCGATGGCCTGCTTGGGCAATTTCTGGTCTTTTCCCGCCGGCAACAGCTCGACGCCGACGCGTTGTCGTCCTTTCTGCACGATGCCTGTGGCGATCCGCTGCCCCCGGCCACCCTGGCGTCGCTCCAGCCGACGCTTACACCGGCGCAGCATGCTGCTGCCGTTGCCCGCATCCGCGATTACATCGCCGCGGGCGATTGCTACCAGGTCAACTTCACGTTTCCCGTCACCGGTTCCTGTGTCGGCGATCCGCTGGCGCTCTATGCGCGCCTGCGCGTGGCACAGCCTGTTGCCCATGGCGGGCTGATCGTTACGCCGGAGGGATGCCTGCTGTCGTTCTCCCCGGAGCTGTTCGTGGCCCGCGCGGGCGGTGTCGTGACCGCACGGCCGATGAAGGGAACGGCGTCACGCGGCGACGATGCGGCGGCCGATGCGCTGGCTGCAACGCAGCTTCAGGCGTCGGCAAAGGATCGCGCCGAAAATGTGATGATCGTGGACCTGATCCGCAACGATCTCGGGCGCATTGCGCTGCCCGGGAGCGTGACGGTAAGCGATCTGTGCACGGTCGAGACTTACCCGAGCGTTTTCCAGATGACGTCGACGGTCACTGCGCGCAGCGATGCGCCGCTGGCGGCGGTGCTGGGGGCCCTTTTTCCCTGCGGTTCGATTACCGGGGCGCCAAAAATTCGTGCCATGCAGATCATCCGTGAACTCGAACCCGGGCCGCGCGGCTCCTATACGGGGGCATTCGGCTGGATCGGGGCCGGGGGCGATTTCTCGCTCTCGGTGGCGATCCGGACGCTGCAGATCGAGAACGATGGACAGGCACGCTACGGGGTCGGCAGTGGCATCGTCTGGGATTCGGAGGCGGATTCGGAATACCGGGAATGCCTGCTGAAGGCAGCGTTCCTGACACAGGCCGATCCGGGATTCCGACTGATCGAAACCCTGCGCCTGGAGGATGGTCACTTCCCTCTGCTCGAACGGCATCTCGATCGCCTTACCGCGTCGGCGACATGCTTCTCGTTCGTCTGCGAACGTGCCGGAATTGCCGCCCGGCTGATGCAGCTTGCCGCAATGCATCCGGCAGGGATCTTCCGCGTGCGACTGACGCTGGGGCGTGACGGTGACGTCGAACTCACGGCCACACCGCTAGACGTTCAGGGTGCGGCGCCGCGTACGCGGCTGGCGAGCGAGCGCCTGCAGTCGACGGACGTCTGGTTACGTCACAAGACCACGGTACGCGCGCGTTACGATACGGAACTGAAGCGCATCGCTGCCGATCCGGACCTGTTCGATTCGATTTTCCTGAACGAGCGCGACGAAGTCTGTGAGGGTGCGCGCAGCAACGTCTTCATCCGCCGGCGTGCCGGGGAGGCGCTGCTGACGCCGCCGCTATCCAGTGGCCTGCTGCCGGGCGTCCTGCGCGGCAGTTTGCTGGCAAGCGGCGAGGCTGCCGAATGCGTGATCTACGAGAAGGATCTGCGCAGTGCTGCCGAAATCTATCTCGGCAATGCGCTGCGCGGACTGGTCCGGGTCAGCCTCTGAGCCGGCGCAGATAGATGCCGATGGTCGTCAGGAAGGCGGCGATCATTGCGTAGAAGAAGATCGTCGCGTCGTAGTGGCGGTACTGCACGACTTCGAGCTTGTCGCCCTTGAGTGAGTAACGGACGGCGGTCTCGAAGTACCAGGAAGACATCGAGGCTTCCATGTCCCAGGCCTTGCCGGACGGCGATGACCAGCGCAGCCAGACTTCGCCGTCATTCAGCTCGCCGTTGGCTTCGTTCGGCTTCAGCGCGGTGATCTGCTTCTCCTCGACGCCCTTCGCGATCAGTGAATATTCCTTCGAACACACCTCGCCGTTGGCGCACATTACCGGCAGACGGACACCCGGTTTCCAGTTGGTGTCCTTGTCCCACGGCCAGGCCTGGATGATCGCAAAGGACCAGACGCCCGTGAGCAGGCAGAACAGCATGAGCGCCGGGAACAGCCGGGCGACGATGGATTGATCGTTATTGGACATCGTGGATCCTTATTTGCCGGCGAGTTTCGCCAGCTGGGGCTTCAGTTTGGCCAGCGTGTCACCGAAACCGGCAACCCGCTTCTTTTCCTGCTCGACCACGGCGGCCGGAGCGCGGGCGACAAAGCTTTCGTTGGCGAGCTTCGCATTTGCCTTGGTGATCTCACCTTCCAGGCGGGCAATCTCCTTCGTCAGGCGCTCGCGCTCGGCGGCGACGTCGATCTCGACTTTCAGCATGACGCGGAACTCGCCGATGACGGCGACCGGCGCCGCTTCGTCCGCCGGAATATCGGCCACGATCTGCACCTCGGAGAGCTTCGCCAGCCCGGCGATGTAGGGGGCAAAGGCCTGCAGCGTTTCCGCGTCGCCGGCGGCGATCAGCGGCAGCTTCTGCGCCGGGGAGATGTTCATTTCGCCACGCAGGTTGCGGCAGGCGTAGACCAGGTCCTTCAGCAGCTGGACCTTGGCTTCGCTCGCCTCGTCGATGCGCTCGGGCTGGGCGACCGGGTAGGGCGCCTGCATGATCGAATCGTGCGACTTGCGGCCGGCGATCGGCGCGACGACCTGCCAGAGTTCCTCGGTGATGAACGGGATCAGCGGGTGGGCGAGGCGTAGCACCGTCTCCAGCACGCGGGCGAGCGTGCGGCGCGTGCCGCGGGCTTCCGCCTCGCTGCCGGTCTGCATGCGCACCTTGGCAAGCTCCAGGTACCAGTCGCAGAACTCGTCCCAGACGAATTCGTAGATCTCGCGGGCGAGCAGGTCGAAGCGGTAGTCGCCAAAGTGCTTTGCCACTTCCGCTTCTGTGCGCTGCAGGCGGCTGACGATCCAGCGGTCGGC
>JAKJEY010000015.1:0-13308 GCA_022705165.1 Pseudomonadota bacterium | reverse complement strand
CTCGTCGCGGGTCGTCGCCAGGCGGGACAGGATCCAACGGTCGGTGACATCCAGTCGGCTCGCGTCGAAGCCCGCGGGATCCGTCCCTTCGAGATTCATCATCGCGAACCGCGATGCGTTCCACAGCTTGTTGCAGAAATTGCGGTAGCCCTCGCAGCGCGAGAGGTCGAACTTGATGTCGCGGCCGGGGCTGGCGAGCGAGAGGAAGGTGAAGCGCAGGGCATCGGTGCCAAAGGCCTGGATGCCGTTCGGGAACTCCTTGCGCGTCCGTTTCTCGATCTGCTCGGCCTGCTTCGGGTTCATCAGGCCGGTGGTGCGCTTCTTCACCAGCTCTTCGATGCCGATGCCGTCGATGAGGTCGATCGGGTCGAGCACGTTGCCCTTCGACTTCGACATCTTCTGGCCTTCCGCGTCGCGGATCAGGCCATGCACATAGACGTGCCTGAACGGGATCTTGCCGGTGATGTGCTTGGTCATCATGACCATGCGCGCCACCCAGAAGAAGATGATGTCGAAGCCGGTGACCAGCACCGTCGACGGCAGATAGAGGTCGAGCGCCGGGTTCGACTTGGCCGGCCACTCCGGCGTCCAGTCCAGCGTCGAGAACGGCCACAGGGCCGACGAATACCAGGTATCAAGCACATCCGGGTCGCGCGTCAGCGGGCCGGCGTAATCGACCTTGTCGGCTTGCTGGCGGGCCTCTTCCTCGCTGTGTGCGACGAAGACTTCGCCATTGACGCCGTACCAGGCGGGGATCTGGTGGCCCCACCACAGCTGGCGCGAGATGCACCAGTCCTGAATGTTGTTCAGCCACTGGTTGTAGGTGTTGACCCAGTTTTCCGGCACGAACCTGATCTCGCCGGAGGCGACGCAGTCGAGCGCCTTCTCGGTGATGCTCTTGCCATCGGCGCCCGGCTTGCTCATGGCGACGAACCACTGGTCGGTCAGCATCGGCTCGATGACGACGCCGGTGCGGTCGCCGCGCGGTACCTTGAGCTTGTGCTTGTCGGTCTTCTCCAGCACGCCGAGGGCTTCAAGGTCGGCGACGACGGCCTTCCTGGCGTCGAAGCGGTCCATGCCGCGGTATTTCTCCGGCGCGTTGTCGTTGATCTTGGCGTCCAGCGTCAGGATCGAGATGATCGGCAGGTTGTGGCGCTGGCCGACCGCATAGTCGTTGAAGTCGTGCGCCGGCGTGACCTTGACGCAGCCGGTGCCGAATTCGAGGTCGACGTAGCTGTCGGCGATGATCGGGATCTCTCGGTCGCACAGCGGCAGCTTCACCGTCTTGCCGATCATGTGCTGGTAGCGCGTGTCTTCCGGATGGACCATCACGGCGGTGTCGCCGAGCATGGTTTCCGGACGCGTGGTGGCCACCGTCAGGCTGCCCGAGCCATCGGCCAGCGGGTAGCGGATGTGCCACAGGAAGCCGTCTTCCTCCTCGCTCACCACTTCCAGGTCGGAAACCGCGGTGTGCAGCTTCGGGTCCCAGTTGACCAGCCGCTTGCCACGGTAGATCAGGCCCTCGTTGTAGAGGCGGACGAAGGTTTCGGTGACGATCTTCGACAGGCCGGCATCCATCGTGAAGCGCTCGCGCGTCCAGTCGGGCGAGGTACCCAGCCGGCGCATCTGCTTGGTGATGGTGTTGCCCGAGTATTCCTTCCACTCCCAGACCTTTTCCAGGAACTTCTCGCGGCCGAGGTCGTGGCGCGAGATGCCCTGCGCGTCGAGCTGGCGTTCGACGACGATCTGCGTGGCGATGCCGGCGTGGTCGGTGCCCGGCTGCCACAGCGTATTGTGGCCGAGCATCCGGTAGTGCCGGGTAAGCGCGTCCATGATCGCCTGGTTGAAGCCGTGGCCCATGTGCAGCGTGCCGGTGACGTTCGGCGGCGGCAGCAGGATGCAGAAGGCGTTCGTGTTGGCGGTGTCGAGACCGGCCTTGAAATAGCCGTTCTCTTCCCATTGCGGGTACCAGCGGCGCTCGATGTCCGCCGGCTCAAAACTCTTGGCCAGTTCCATAAGGGATAGAGGGAAAATGCTTGGAAAACCGGCAATTATACCGGATCGGCAGGCCTCGCCGGCGACACCGGGGATCTACTTTTCGCCGGTTTCCGGTTCGTCGAGCGGCAGTCGGAGCTGTTCGCGCCGGGCGACGAAATCCTTGATCGCGTCGTTGGCAATGTCGAGGATACCGCGGCGCAGGTCGGCCTCGAGCACGGCGAGACTGGCTTCAACCAGCGTCGGCAGTTCGGCGGCGAGGCGACGTTCGAGCGAATGGGCGAATTCGGATGCCAGCCGGCTGGCCAGTTTTTCGTCGAACTTGTCGCGCGGGACGGTTGTGGTCGGGGTGTCGGGAAATACTTCCTCGGTCAGGACCGGGATATCCTCGTCATCCGCTGCCGCAGCTTCCTCGACAAGCAGCGGGATATCGATTTCCTCGATTTCGGGTTCTGCGGGCGGCGTGGCGACGAAGGCGCGCCGGCGACGCATCAGCGAATCGGCACGGGAAACGACGTCTTCTGCGGCCATCAGGCTTTCCCCGCAAGATCAAGCGTCTGGATCTCGTAGCCGCGGTCCTTGTAGAACTTGAAGCGCTCGCGTGCCGGTTGCCGCACCTCGGGTTCTTCGCTGACGACCTCGATCAGGCTGTTGAAGCGCGAAAAACCCGGCGGCACCTCGCCGGAGAGGTTCAACAGGCGCTCGTCCTGCGGCAGCTGCTCGAGCGAGTCAGCGATGATGACCGGCGTTTCGGCGGCCAGTGGCGAGTCGGCGCGCACATGCGGCACGAAGCCCAGCGGATTGCTGATCCACAGTGCGCGGTCGAGTGCGCCGGCTATCGCGGGGTCGGGGGCGAAGACGAGCAGCGGCTTCTTCTGCGCACAGGCCCTGGCGATCAGCCCGGCCGCAGCAGCGATGCGGTCGGCGGCGCCGTGGTAGAAGAAGATCTGGGTCAATTCAGCTTCCCGGCGCGGGCCAGCAGGAAGTGCGTCAGTAGTGGCACCGGGCGCCCTGTGGCCCCCTTGTCGCCGCCCGATTTCCAGGCTGTGCCGGCGATGTCGAGATGTGCCCAGTCGTATTTCTTGGCGTAGCGCGACAGGAAGCAGGCGGCCGTCACCGAACCGGCAGCGCGGCCACCGATGTTCGCCATGTCGGCGAAATTGCTCTTCAGCTGCTCCTGGTAGTCGTCCCACAGTGGCAGGTGCCAGGCGCGGTCGTTCGCTTCGTCGCCGGCGTCGAGCAGTTCGCGGGCGAGACCGTCCTTGTTGGCGAAGAGGCCGCTGGCGACATGGCCAAGGGCGATCACGCAGGCGCCGGTGAGCGTGGCGACGTCGACGACTGTCTCGGGCTCGAAGCGCTCGACGTAGGTTAGCGCGTCACACAGGATCAGGCGGCCTTCGGCATCGGTGTTGAGGATCTCGATGGTCTGGCCGGACATCGAGGTGACGATGTCGCCGGGTTTGCTGGCGCCACCGCCGGGCATGTTCTCGGCGGCCGGTACGACGACGGTCAGGTTGAGCGGCAACTGCATCAGCGCGGCGGCCTTGATCGCGCCGAGCACGCTCGCCGCCCCGCACATGTCGAACTTCATCTCGTCCATTTCCGGCCCCGGCTTCAGCGAAATGCCGCCGGTGTCGAAGGTGATGCCCTTGCCGACGAGAACGACCGGCTTGTCCCCGGCCTTGCCGCCCTTGTGCTGCAGCACGATGAGCTTGGGGGGCTGTACCGAGCCTTTTGCGACGGAGAGCAGCGAGCCCATGCCGAGCGACTCCATGTCGGCACGTTCGAGCACCTGGCAGTCGAGGCTGTGCTCCTGGGCGATCTTCTGCGCCGTTTCGGCGAGATGGGCCGGTGTGCACACGTTGCCCGGCAGGTTGCCCAGATTCTTGGCCAGCGCCATGCCCTCGGCGATGGCCAGGCCCTGCTGCAGCGCCTCCTCGGCTGGTGCCAGCTCGTTGCGGCGCTCGACGGCGAAGGTCAGCTTGCGCAGTGGCCGCCGCACTTCGTCCTTCTTGCTCTTGAACTGGTCGAAGCGGTAGGTGGTTTCCTGCGCGATCACCGTCGCCTGGCGGATGCGCCAGCCGACACTGCGCTTTTTCACGGGAATCTCGGTCAGGAAGACGGTTCCGTCGAAGGCCCCGGTTTCGTTGAGCGTCTTTACGGCGACCCGGATCGCCTGACAGAACTCCTTCTCGCGGAATTCCTTTTCCTTGCCGAGGCCCACCAGCAATACGCGATCGCAGAGGGTGCCGGGCACGTTGTGCAGGAGCAGCGTCGAGCCGGCCTTGCCCTCCATGTCGCCGCGGCGAATGATGTCGGAGATGTGGCTGCGAGCGGCGCTGTCGAGAAGTTCTCCGGGCAGGCTCAGCTTGCGCGGTTCGAAGACGCCGACGACGACACAGGCGCTGCGCTGCTTCTCCGGACTTCCGCTTTTTATGCTAAATTCCACTTGCCGCTCCTTTAGGCCGGGTTTTTGCAAAAACCTGATTATCACCGCAGCTTTTCGCATAAGTCAAAGCATGGTCTTCCAGCGCGCCGTTCGGCGCGAATTCGCACATTCTGCCGCTGGCGTCTTCGTCGCCCTTTTTGCCATCATGGTGTCGATTCAGGCCATCCGCCTGTTGGGCGACGCCGCAGCGGGCCGTGTGGCTTCGGAAGCCGTGCTGGCGCTGCTCGGCTTCGCTGCGCTGAACTATTCCGCCTATTTGCTCGCATTGACCCTGTTTGTTGCAGTTTTGCTGTCCTTGTCGCGCGCCTACCGGGATTCCGAGATGGTTGTCTGGTTTTCCTCCGGCGTCTCGCTCACCAAGTGGGTCCGTCCTGTCCTGGTCTTTGGTGCGCCACTGGTTCTTGCGATCGCCGTTCTGACGCTGGTTCTTTCCCCGTGGGCGCACCGCATGAGCGCCGAGTTCAAGCAGCAGATCACGGTCCGCAGCGACGCCTCGCAGGTCGCCCCGGGCAGCTTCAAGGAGGCGGCATCTACCGATCGCGTTGTCTTCGTCGAGGCGATATCCGAGGACGAAACCTCGGTGCGCAATGTCTTCATCAGTGCCGTCCAGCATGGCAAGCTGGGCGTGACGATGGCCAGCAAGGGCTATCAGGAAACCGCGGAAAACGGTGACCGGTTCATGGTGCTCGAGAAGGGGCGCCGTTACGAGGTGGTGCCCGGTACGCCGGAATTCCGCATCATGGAGTTCGATGCCTACTCGCTGCGGGTTGAAACCCGCGAGGCGCGCGGCATCGAGAAAACGGTCGCGGCGGAGAAGACGCTCGATCTGATGCGGTCCCAGGATCGCCGTGATCGCGCCGAATTGCTCTGGCGCATCAATGTGCCGATTTCGGCCGTGGTGCTCGCCCTGCTGGCGATCCCGCTCTCGTTCGTGAACCCGCGGGCGGGGCGCTCGGCGAACATGATCCTTGCCCTGCTTGTTTACATGATCTACAGCAATGTCCTGACGATGACTCAGGCGTGGGTTGCGCAGGGGCGCATTTCCTTCGCCGTCGGCCTGGTCTCCGTTCACCTGGTGATGCTGGTGGCGTTGCCGTTGCTCTTTGCCCGGCGCATCATGGTCTTTTCCTTCCTGAGGATGCGCCGATGATGCTCTATAAGCGCTACATCGCGAAGGAAGTGGCGGCCGCCGTCCTGCTGGTTCTGGTCGCCTTCATCGCCCTGTTCAGCTTTTTCGACCTTATTGGCGAACTGCGCGATGTCGGCAAGGGCGGATACAAGATCCAGCATGCGCTCGCCTTCATCGCACTGCGTATCCCGGCCCGCATCTACGAACTGATGCCGATTGCGATGCTGATCGGTGCGCTCTATGCGCTGTCGACGCTGGCGCGCCATTCCGAGATCACGGTCCTGCGCGCATCGGGTCTGTCCACCGGCGGCTTGCTGAAGACCTTGTTGCAGATCGCCGGTGTTTTTGCGGTGCTGACCCTGATTACCGGCGAAGTGATTGCGCCGCCGCTCGAAAAGGTCGCCAAGCAGGTCCGGCTGACGGCGATCGGCAAGCTGGTTTCCGCCGATTTTCGTACGGGGCTCTGGGTGAAGGACGACATGAACTTCATCAACGTCCGTCAGGTGACACCGGATGGCCAGTTGCGCAGCATCCGCATCTATGAATTCAACAAGAATGCCGAGCTGGTGGCGGTGCGCGAGGCAGAGGCGGGCGAATACCTGCAATCGGCTGAGTGGAAGCTGAAGAACGTCGTCAGCACCGAGGTGGTCGGTACGCGTGGCAGCGTTCGCAACCAGCCTGAAGTGCTCTGGAAGTCGGCGTTGAACCCGGACATCCTCGGTGTCCTGCTGGTGCGTCCGGAGGCTATGTCGCTGCTCCACCTGACCTCGTATATTAAGCATCTCAAGGACAACAAGCAGAAGACCCAGCGTTACGAGATCGCGCTCTGGAAAAAAGCGATCTATCCGCTGGCGGTACTGGTAATGATCGCGCTGGCGCTACCGTTCGGCTACACCCATAACCGGGTGGCCGGCGTGAGTCTGAAGATCTTTGCTGGCGTCATGATCGGTGTGCTGTTCCACATGCTGAACGGTCTGTTCTCCAACCTCGGTGCAATCAACAGCTGGCCGCCGCTGACCAGTGCCGCAGCGCCATCTCTGATGTTCATGGCCGCCGCCGCAACAATGATCTGGTGGGTTGAACGGCGCTGATCAGTGCTGGCTGACGAGGCGCGTTCCGGCGATGCGATCATGCAGGAACTGGCCGTCACGATCGACGAGTGCCCAGAGAATGCCGATGCCCGCGACGCCCAGGCTGAACCAGGCGGCCATGTAGCGAAGCACTGCCTGCGCAGGTCGCACGGGCCCTCCGTCAGCGTTGGCGACACGGATTTTCCAGGTTTTCATCGCCAGCGTCTGACCACCATGTAGCCAGAACCAGGCGAAATAAAGCAGCAGGAGCAGGAAGAGGTGCGCCTGGATCAGCCAGGCAGGTGCCTTTGCCTGCGCGAAGGCGGCAAGCAGGATGTGCGGAAATATCCAGCCGAAGATCAGTACCGCCGTTACGAGAAGGCTCTCGTAGAACATCGACGCGAGGCGGCGGAGAAAACCGGCAGACAGGGTGATCGCCGGTAGCGCGGTCGGGGTTGGTGGTGCGCTCACTTGCCGGCCTCCGGGGTCGTGTTTGCCGGCACCGTGTCACCACCCGCCGGCTCAGCCTTGCGGCGTTGCTCCTCGTCCTTCTGTTGCCGGTATTCCTGCCATTTCTGCTTGACGTTTTCCCGCTCTTCCGGCGGCAACTGGTTGAATTCCTTGAAGCGCTCCCTGGCGGCAAGGCGCTGCTCCGGAGACAGCATCGCCCAGTCGCGCATCTTGTCCTGAAGCCTTGTCTGCTCGGTCGGCGTCATCCGCTTGTAGCGCTCGGCGATGGCCAGCCATTTCTTGCGGCGAGTGTTGTCGAGTCTGTCCCACTCGTTTCCCAGCGGCGAGAGGATCGTCTTCTGCTCGACACTGAGGCTGGCCCAGGAGGGTTGCGGTGGTGTCGCGATGACCGCCGTGCTGGTCGGGGTGGCGTGCGCGGCGGCGCCGATACACAGGGCCGCGATCAGCGCTCCTGCGAGTTTTTTAGCCATTCGTTGAAATCCTTGTCTACCAGCGCTTCCATCGGAACATCGTCGGACAGCAGTGCGCTGTCGATGTCGGAGAGCTCCGCAATCAGTTTGTCGCCCTGCCAGTGCACGTACAGTGCGGCAGCAAGCACCAGTGCCAGTGCAGCGAGCGAAAAGCGGAGGCCGCGGCTGTCGAAATTGAAGCGCAGGTAATGGCCGGCACTGGCGAGCGACGGAACCGTCGCCGGCGCTTTCTGGGCGGACAGCGCCGCCTCGCGCGCGGCCTTCAGGCGAGCAAGCTTGTCATCGTCGATCTGTTGCAGGCTTTGGTTCAGGTGCTGCCGGACCCGAAAGGCAAAATGGAGTTCGTTCATAAGGAAATTCCCTTTGCTTTCAGCGCACTCGCCAGGGCATGCGTGGCCCGCGAGCAGTGTGTCTTGACGCTGCCTTCCGAACAGCCCATGGCCAGAGCTGTCTCGGCGACGTCCATGTCTTCCCAGTAACGCATGAGGAAGGCTTCCCGTTGACGTGGTGGCAGCTTGGCGATTTCGGCCTCGATGACGGAAAGTACCTGCGCCTGTTCGAGCTGCCCGTGCGGCGTGTTGGCCAGCTTTGAGGTGTTCTCGACCTCGAGGTTTTCCAGGAAATCGCGATCCTCGTCGTCATCCTTGCCGGTCAGTGTCGAGAACAGCGTCGTCCAGGTCGAACGCACCTTGGTCCGGCGATAGTGGTCGCGCACGCCATTCTGCAGGATGCGCTGGAACAGCATCGGAAACTCCTCGGCGGGCCGGTCGCCGTATTTTTCGGCGAGCTTCATCATCGAGTCCTGGACGACGTCGAGTGCTGCCTCCTCGTCGCGCAGGGCATAGGCCGCCTGTCGAAACGCACGGCGTTCGACGGATGCGAGAAAGTCCGACAGTTCGCGAGGTGTCGCCAGGATGCTTCCTTCGGAAAATCAGGGGGCTGGAGCGCTTGCGGCAGGCCGCAAGCCTTGACCAATCGGTGCCTTACCGATAAGGTTATACGTTTTTCGAGAACCAGGTTGGTAAGGCGGAACCAGATGAAGATGACCGGCGCGGAGATTGTAATCAGGTGCCTGCAGGAAGAAAAGGTCGAAGTCATGTTCGGCTACCCGGGCGGATCCGTCCTGCACATCTATGACGAGTTGTTCAAGCAGGACCAGATCAAGCACATTCTGGTGCGCCACGAACAGGCTGCCGTGCATGCCGCAGATGGCTATGCGCGTTCTTCCGACAAGGTGGGCGTGGCACTGGTGACTTCCGGTCCGGGGGCAACCAATGCCGTGACCGGTATCGCGACGGCCTACATGGATTCGATTCCCATCGTCGTCATCTCCGGTCAGGTACCGACGCCGGCGATCGGCCTCGATGCCTTCCAGGAAGTCGACACGGTCGGCATCACACGTCCGTGCGTCAAGCACAATTTCCTGGTCAAGGATGTCCGCGATCTGGCGGATACCATGAAGAAGGCTTTTCACATCGCCAAGACGGGTCGTCCAGGCCCGGTGGTGGTCGATATTCCGAAGGACATCACTGCGCACACCTGCGAGTTCGAGTATCCGCAGACGGTGCAGATGCGCTCCTACAACCCGGTGGTCAAGGGCCATCTGGGGCAGATCAAGAAGGCCGTGCAGCTCTTGTCGTCGGCAAAGCGCCCGATCATCTACGTCGGTGGCGGTGCTGTGCTGTCGGATGCCTCCGACAAGGTACGCAAGCTTGCGCATCACCTCGGCTTCCCGGTCACCAACACGCTGATGGGCCTCGGTGCCTTCAGCGGTATCGACCCGCAGAACCTGGGCATGCTCGGCATGCACGGCACGGTCGAGGCCAACATGGCCATGCACTACGCCGACGTGATTCTCGCCATCGGTGCACGCTTCGATGACCGCGTCGTCGGTAATCCCGAGAACTTCGCCGAAGAGCCGCGCAAGGTCATCCACATCGACATCGACCCCTCGTCGATCTCCAAGCGCGTCAAGGTCGATGTGCCGATCGTCGGCAACGTGCCGGATGTGCTCGAGGAAATGCTCAAGCTGCTCGAAGGCAGCAAGCCGGATCCGGCGCAGACCGCTGCCTGGTGGAAGCGCATTGAAGAGTGGCGCAGCAAGCAGTGCCTGAACTTCAAGCAGGGCGACGACCTGATCATGCCGCAGTACGTCGTGCAGAAGCTCTACGAAATCACCAAGGGCGAAGCCATCGTCTGTTCCGACGTCGGTCAGCACCAGATGTGGGCCGCGCAGTATTACCCGTTTGCCGAGCCGCGTCGCTGGCTCAACTCCGGTGGCCTCGGCACCATGGGCGTCGGCCTGCCGTACGCGATGGGCGCGCAGTTTGCTCATCCCGATGCGACCGTCGCGGTCGTGACCGGCGAAGGCTCGATCCAGATGTGTATCCAGGAGTTGTCGACGGCCAAGCAGTTCCGCCTGCCGCTCAAGATCATCAGCCTCAACAACCGCTACCTCGGCATGGTCCGTCAGTGGCAGGAAATGTTCTACGAGAGCCGCTATTCCGGTTCCTACATGGATTCCCTGCCCGATTTCGTCAAGCTGGCCGAGGCCTATGGCCACGTCGGCTTCCGTGTCGAGAAGCCCGAGGACGTCGAGCCGGTGCTCAGGAAGGCCTTCATCGACCATAAGGACGATCTGGTCTTCATCGACTTCCAGACCAACCGCGAAGCCAACGTGTTCCCGATGGTGGCGGCCGGCAAGGGCCTGACCGACATGATCCTGGCCGAAGACCTGTAAGCGCGGAGAACGAGAAAATGCGTCACATCATTTCCATCCTGATCGAGAACGAAGCCGGTGCCCTGTCGCGCGTCTCCGGTCTCTTTTCCGCTCGCGGCTACAACATCGAAACCCTGACCGTCGCGCCGACCGAGGATGCATCCCTGTCGCGCATGACCATTGTTACCACGGGCTCAGAAGAAGTGCTCGAGCAGATCACCAAACAGCTGAACAAGCTGGTCGACGTGGTCAAGGTCGTCGATCTCTCGGAAGCCGCGCACATCGAACGCGAACTCATGCTCATCAAGGTCCGCGCCACCGGCAAGGATCGCGAGGAGATGAAGCGCATGGCCGACATTTTCCGCGGCCGCATCATCGACGTCACCGACTCGACCTACGTCGTCGAACTGACCGGCTCCAGCAGCAAGCTCGATTCGTTCATCAGCGCCATCGACACCGGCCTGATCCTCGAAACCGTTCGTACCGGCGTCAGCGGCATCGGCCGCGGCGACCGTATCCTCAAAGTTTGAACCCAGATAGATCCACTGAAAGGACTCCCATGAAAGTCTATTACGACAAGGACGCCGACCTCTCCCTGATCAAGGGCAAGAAGGTCACCATCGTTGGCTACGGCTCGCAGGGCCACGCTCACGCCCAGAACCTGAAGGATTCCGGCGTCAAGGTCACCGTTGGCCTGCGCAAGAACGGTGCTTCGTGGTCCAAGGCGGAAAAGGCCGGCCTCAAGGTCGAAGAAGTCGCCAAGGCCGTCAAGGGCGCCGATGTCGTCATGATCCTGCTGCCGGACGAGAACATCCCGGCCGTCTACTACAATGACGTCGAGCCGAACATCAAGAAGGGCGCCGCGCTGGCCTTCGCCCATGGCTTCAACGTGCATTACAACCAGGTCGTGCCGCGTGCCGACCTCGACGTGATCATGGTCGCGCCGAAGGGTCCCGGCCACACCGTGCGCTCCGAGTACCTGAAGGGTGGCGGCGTGCCGTCGCTGATCGCCGTGCATCAGGACGTGTCGAAGAAGGCCAAGGACATCGCCCTGTCGTACGCTGCTGCCAACGGCGGCACCAAGGGCGGCGTCATCGAGACCAACTTCCGTGAAGAGACCGAGACCGACCTCTTCGGCGAGCAGGCCGTGCTTTGCGGCGGCGCCGTCGAGCTGGTCAAGATGGGCTTCGAGACCCTGACGGAAGCCGGCTATGCCCCGGAAATGGCGTACTTCGAGTGCCTGCACGAGCTGAAGCTGATCGTCGACCTGATGTACGAAGGCGGCATCGCCAACATGAACTACTCGATCTCGAACAACGCCGAGTACGGCGAGTACGTGACCGGTCCGGAAGTGATCAACGAAGAGTCGCGCTACGCCATGCGCAATGCGCTGAAGCGCATCCAGTCGGGCGAGTACGCGAAGATGTTCATCCTCGAAGGCCGCACCAACTATCCGTCGATGACCGCGCGTCGCCGTCTGACGGCTGCTCACCCGATCGAGACGGTCGGCGAGAAGCTGCGCGACATGATGCCGTGGATCAAGAAGAACAAGCTGGTCGACCAGTCGAAGAACTAAGTCGTCCCCGTTCTTGCTGAACGATGCTCGCCCGGTTTGCGCATGCATGCCGGGCGAGTTTCCTTCGGCCCCGCGAAAAGGTATCCTTTCGCCACTTTCTTGCTGAAACGGTGCGCTCGCGCACCTGATCGAACGACCTATGCCGGATCCCAAGCTTCCCCGCAAAGCGATCTTCAACCCGGAACTGCGCCGCAAGGGCATCTACATCCTGCCCAACCTGTTCACGACGGCAGCACTGTTCTCGGGGTTCTACGCCATCGTGATGGCGATGCAGGGCAGTTTCGAACGTGCCGCAGTGGCGATCTTCATCGCCATGGTGCTGGACGGGCTCGACGGCCGTGTCGCCCGCCTGACGCGCACGCAGTCGGCCTTCGGCGCCGAATATGATTCGCTGTCCGACATGGTTTCCTTTGGTGCCGCACCGTCGCTGGTGATGTACGAATGGGCGCTCAAGGACCTTGGCCGGCTGGGCTGGATCGCTGCCTTCATCTACTGCGCCGGCGCGGCCCTGCGGCTGGCCCGCTTCAACACCACGCTGGAAGTGATGGACAAGCGTTATTTCCAGGGCCTGCCCAGCCCGGCGGCTGCCGCCCTGGTTGCCGGCTTCATCTGGGTCGCCATCGACAGTGGTTACGCCGGTGATGCGTTTCCGCTACTTGCCGCTGCCACCACGATCTTTGCCGGCATCACGATGGTGACGAATGTCCGTTTCTACAGCTTCAAGGACATCAACCTGCGCAAGAGCGTGCCTTTCTTCGCGGTGGCTGCACTCGCGCTGGGCTTTGCCTTGATGGCGCTGAAACCGGAGGTGACCCTGTTCGGTTTCTTCGTCCTGTATGCGATGTCCGGCTATGTCATGGCCGGCATACGCCTCGTCGGCAGGAAAAAGCCGGGAATCTGAAGTTCGCGTTAGGTCGCCGGGAAGCGCACTTCGACGCGGGTCCCGCCACCGTCAGCGTCGTCGATCCGGATCGTTGCGCCATGCTGCGTCGCAATCCGGCGGACAATGGCGAGGCCGAGCCCACAGCCAACTGAGGTGTCTTCAGAGAGGCGAACGAAGCGTTCGAAGACATGCTCTCGCTGATCGGGCGGAATACCCGGGCCGCTATCCTCCACCTGCAGGAAGACCTCGCTTCCATGGCGGCCGCAGCGGATCGTGACCCGGCCTCCACGGGGGGTGTAGGTCAGCGCATTGTCCACCAGATTTCCCAGCAGTTCCTCAATCAGCAGTGGCGTGCCCGCTATCGATGCGCTGTCCAGCTCGAAGCCGAGATCGATGTCCCGGGCGATCGCTTCCGGCAGCCAGAACTCGACGCGCGTACGGATAAGGGCCGCCAGATCAAGCGATGAACTCGCAGCCAGCCCGGCAGGTTCGGCGCGGGCGAGCGCCAGCAACTGGCGGACAAGGTGGGCGAGGCGGTGGGCCGCC
>JAKJEY010000159.1 GCA_022705165.1 Pseudomonadota bacterium | reverse complement strand
AAATCCGCGTCACCGTCGTCGCCACCGGCCTCGGCCAGGCGCAGGCCAAGCGCCAGACCTTCGAGGTGATCAACACCCCGGTGCTGCAGGCCACGGGTACGCACGATGCCGCCCCGGCGATGGCGTCGCCGACCGTCAACTACGATGCGCTGGATACGCCGGCGATCATCCGCAAGCGCCCGGGAACGACGGTTGAAGCCCTGGCGAACAGCGGTGTCGATCGCTACGACATTCCCGCCTTCCTGCGCAAACAGGCGGATTGAGCGGGTATTTAACGAAGATGTAATGCCTCTGCAAAGGGAGGGCAGCACATGTTAAAATGTGCCGCTTTCCCATATTTTTCAGACACATGCTAAAACAACGCACGCTCAAGTCCCTGATTCGCGCCACCGGCGTCGGCCTCCATTCCGGCGAACGCGTGAACATGGTGCTACGGCCCGCTGCGCCCGATACCGGTATCGTCTTCCGCCGCGTCGACCTCGACACGCCGGTGGATCTGCCCGCCTCGGCGCTGATGGTGGGGATACGCGCATGTGCTCCTGCCTCGAACGCGATGGCGTCAAGGTAGGTACGATCGAACATCTGATGTCGGCCTTTGCCGGGCTGGGCATCGACAACGCCTGGGTCGATCTGGATGCGGCCGAAGTGCCGATCCTCGACGGCAGTGCGGCACCCTTCGTCTTCCTGATCCAGTCGGCCGGGATCGAGGAGCAGCCGGTCGCCAAGAAGTTCATCCGGGTGAAGAAACCGGTTGAAGTGACGGACGGCGACAAATGGGCACGCTTTTCCCCCTACGACGGTTATCGCCTGACCTTCTCCATTGTCTTCAATCACCCTGCCATTGACCGCACCGGACAGGAAGTGAGCGTTGACTTCGCCGAGAACTCCTACGTCCGTGAAGTGGCCCGGGCGCGCACCTTCGGTTTCATGCAGGAAGTCGAATGGCTGCGTGAAAATGGCCTGGCCCAGGGCGGCGGTCTCGACAACGCGGTCGTCCTCGATGAATTCCGTGTCCTGAATGCCGATGGCCTGCGCTACGGTGACGAGTTCGTCAAGCACAAGGTGCTCGACGCGATCGGCGACCTCTATCTGCTCGGCTATCCGCTGCTGGCGCACTTCGAGGCGCACAAGTCCGGGCATGCGCTGAACAACCAGCTGGCGCGGGCGCTGCTCGACGCCAAGGACGCCTGGGAGCTGGTCAGCTTCGACGAGGCAGAAACGGCACCGCTCACCGTTTCCCGCTGGCTGGCGGCCAACGCCGCCGCCTGAGCGCGCTTCCGTGTTCATCCTCCGCCTGCTTGCGGTCATTGTCGTGATCGCCGTTGCGGGCGGTGTTGTGGCCTACCTGCTGACCCGCAACCAGAAATACCTGCGCTTTTCCTGGCGCGTCTTCCGTTACTCGCTGATCGTTGCGCTGCTCGTTTTTGCGCTGATGGTGCTCGAGCGGGTAGCGGTCATTCCTCTCTGAGCGAACGCTCAAGCAGTTGCTCTATCGCGTCACGCAGGGGCGATGCGGGCATTCCTTCGGCCAGCTGGCCCAGGTTCTGGCAGGCCCCCGCAGGCAGGGCTCGCCCGACGGGGGTTCTGGATTGGTGTGATATATCAAGGGCTTGCACTTTTACGGTGACGCCAGTACACTCGATTCCCCTACTAGAGAACTCGCGCGTCAGCGAGGGCGCCATCTGCCTCAGCTTGACCGCGACTGCGCCGTTGTCGGCGTGGATAACGACCGTCCCCGACTTGAAATTGGCCACCCGGCTGGCTGCGCCGAGATGATCCGGCAGCATCTGGCCATAGATGCGAGCCAGCTTCTGCAACAGCTTTGCATGGGCCATCAGACTGCCGGCACCTTCTGAGTGCGACAGGAAATGGTCGAGGGAATCGGGAAAACTGGGGAATTTACCGGGCACGGGACGGATCACTTCTGTCCATTGTTCAGGAGGAGTTTGGCAGGTGCATATTATTCTCGTCTCGAATCGGCTGGCAACCGCCCGCACGTTCGTCATCACTCCCCGCTTCGTCCTGGCGGCGATCGCCGTCGCCTTCGCAGCGGTGTTTTCGCTTTCCGCGCTGTTCTCGTGGCTGTCGGTGCAGTTCCGCCTGCCCTTCCTCGAGCACATGGTCCTTTCGGTGCATAAGTCCGAAACCGCCCGCAGCGACGCCTACATGCGCGACAACCTCAACGCCATGGCGACCAAGCTGGGTGAAATGCAGGCCCAGTTGCTGCGCCTGGACTCGCTGAGCGAACGCGTCTCCAGCCTTGCCGGTATCAAGCCGAGCGAACAGCCGCCCAGCCTGCGTGGTGCCCAGGGGGGGCCGCTGCTGCTGGCACAGCCGCGCACGGCTGACGAACTCGACAACGCGCTGTCGCGCATCGGCCAGCACCTCGATGCACGGGCGGATTCGCTGACGGCGGTCGAAATGCTGCTGCTCGACCAGCAGGTCAAGCGTGCGCTGCTGCCGACGGTGACGCCGATCAACGCAAACTACGTCGGATCCGGCTTTGGCTGGCGCGTCGACCCGTTCGTCGGTGCCGGTTCCCTGCACGAAGGCATCGATTTCGTGGCGGACATCGGGACGCAGGTCGTCGCTGCCGCCGGCGGCGTCGTCATCGCGGCGGAAAGGCACCCGCAATACGGCAATCTCGTCGAGATCGACCATGGCAACGATTTCACGACCCGTTACGCCCATCTCTCGAAGATCTCGGTACGTGAAGGCCAGGTCGTCAAGCGCGGGCAGAATCTGGGGCTTTCCGGCAATACCGGCCGTTCGGCCGGGCCGCACCTGCATTTCGAGGTCCGTTTCAAGGGCGTCGCCCAGAATCCGGCGCGTTTCCTGCAGCAGGGCGAGCAATTTGCCCAGTTGCCGCGGCGCAAGTAATCCCTTTCCCTGTTCATTTCCCTTGATTTGGCGCATGCCGGGCCGGGCGCAGGTCCCTGCCTCCGGCATGCTAGAATCCGCCCTTTCGTGAATTGCCGGCCTCGGCCGCACCCATAATGATTTCCGGCCTCCTCAAGAAGATTTTCGGCAGCCGCAACGACCGGCTGATCAAGCAGTATTCGCAGACCGTCAAGGCCATCAACGCCCTCGAGCCACAGATGTCCGCCCTCACCGACGAGGCGCTGCAGGCGAAGACCGGTGAGTTCAAGGAGCGAATTGCCAGGGGCGAGACGCTGGACCAGTTGTTGCCCGAGGCCTTCGCCGTCGTCCGTGAAGCGGGCAAGCGCGTCCTCGGCATGCGCCACTTCGATGTCCAGATGATCGGTGGCATGGTGCTGCATTACGGCAAGATCGCCGAAATGCGGACCGGCGAGGGCAAGACGCTGGTGGCGACGCTGCCCTGCTACCTCAACGCGCTGTCCGGCAAGGGCGTGCACGTGATCACGGTGAACGACTACCTGGCCAGCCGCGACGCGGAATGGATGGGGCGTCTGCACCGCTTCCTGGGACTTTCCGTGGGCTGCAACCTCTCGCAGATGGATCACGAGACCAAGCAGGCCGCGTACGCCGCAGACATCACCTACGGCACCAACAACGAATTCGGGTTCGACTACCTGCGCGACAACATGGTCTACACCCTCGGTGAGCGGGTGCAGCGCAGCCTCAACTTCGCGATCGTGGACGAGGTCGACTCGATCCTGATCGACGAGGCGAGGACGCCGCTGATCATTTCCGGCCAGGCCGAGGATCACACCGACCTCTACGTGCGCATGAACCAGGTGGCGCCGATGCTGACGCGCTGCACCGAGGAAAACGGCCCCGGTGATTACTGGGTCGATGAGAAGGCGCACCAGGTGCTGCTGACCGAGGAGGGTTACGAGCACGCCGAAGCCGTACTGGCGCAGCTCGGCATCCTGGAGGAAGGCCGCAGCCTCTACGAGGCCGCCAACATCCTGCTCATCCATCACCTCTATGCCGCACTGCGTGCGCACAATCTGTTCCACAAGGACCAGCAATACGTGGTGCAGAACGGTGAGATCGTCATCGTCGACGAATTCACCGGCCGCCTGATGGCCGGCCGCCGCTGGTCCGATGGCCTGCACCAGGCGGTCGAGGCCAAGGAAGGCGTCGCGATCCAGAACGAGAACCAGACGCTGGCCTCGATCACCTTCCAGAACTATTTCCGCATGTACGGCAAGCTGTCCGGCATGACCGGTACGGCGGATACGGAAGCCTACGAATTCCAGCAGATCTACGGGCTGGAAACGGTCGTCATTCCGACCAACAAGCCCGTTTTGCGCCAGGATTTCAACGACCAGATCTTCCGCACCACGCCGGAGAAGTACAACGCGATCATCGCCGACATCCGCGACTGCCATAAGCGCGGCCAGCCGGTGCTGGTCGGCACGACTTCGATCGAAAGCTCGGAAATCCTGTCGCAGCTGCTCGACAAGGAAAAGCTGCCGCATCAGGTGCTCAACGCCAAGCAGCATGCCCGCGAAGCCGAAATCGTCGTGCAGGCGGGCCGTCCCGGCATGATCACGATCGCCACCAACATGGCCGGTCGCGGCACCGACATCGTGCTTGGCGGCAACGTCGAGAAGGGCGTCGCCGTGCTCAAGGACGACGAGAGCGTGCCGGCCGAGGAGAAGGAGGCCCGCATCGCTGCGATGCGCGAGGAGTGGAAGCAGTTGCACCAGACCGTGATCGCTGCCGGTGGCCTGCACATCATCGGCTCCGAACGCCATGAATCCCGCCGCATCGACAATCAGCTGCGCGGCCGTGCAGGCCGTCAGGGCGACCCGGGCTCCTCGCGCTTCTACCTCAGCCTGGACGACGCGCTGATGCGCATCTTCGCCGGCGACCGGGTGCGCGCCATCATGGACAAGCTGAAGATGCCCGAAGGCGAGGCCATCGAGGCCGGCATCGTCAGCCGCAGCATCGAAGGCGCCCAGCGCAAGGTGGAAGCGCGCAACTTCGACATCCGCAAGCAGCTGCTCGAGTACGACGACGTCGCCAACGACCAGCGCAAGATCGTCTACGCCGACCGCAACTCGCTGCTCGAGTCCACCGACTTCTCCGAGCGCGTGCGCGACCTGCGCCATCGCGTCTTCACGGATCTCTTCCGCCAGCACGTGCCGGCCGACACGGTCGAGGAGCAGTGGGACCTCCCCGGGCTGGAGAAGGTGCTCTCCGCCGAGTGGCAGCTCGAGGTGCCGCTCGCCGCGATGAT
>JAKJEY010000158.1 GCA_022705165.1 Pseudomonadota bacterium | reverse complement strand
CGCGTCGTGGGCCTTGAGGCCATCGCCGGCAGACAGCTGGAAATCACCGCTTTCGAGCGCGCCGGAGATCAGGTGCGCATAACCGAAACGGTCCGGCGCAAGGTCCGGCGCGAAGATCTCGCCGGCCGCGAGGCGGACACGCTGCAGCGTCGCATCCTGGCCGATGGCCACGCTGCCATCGCGTCCGTCCGGCGACGCCAGCAACGTGGCACCAGGCGCCAGGGAAATTTCACGCTGTTCATAACCCGGCGTTGCGCCGGAACGCGCCGGGCGGATCCAGATCTGCAGCAGGTGCGTGGCGACTTCGGCCGAGGGATTGAACTCGCTGTGCCTGACACCGAGGCCTGCGCTCATGCGCTGCACCTCGCCGGGACGGCTGACGGCGCCGTTGCCGAGGCTGTCACGATGCTCGAGCGCGCCGGCGAGAATCACCGTCACGATCTCCATGTCGCGGTGACCGTGCATCGGAAAGCCCTCGCCGGGCGCGACGATATCCTCGTTGATGACGCGCAGCGCTCCCCAGCCCATCTCGGCGGGATCGAAATAATCGGCAAAGGAGAAGCTGTGCCAGCTTTTCAGCCAGCCGTGGTCGGCATGACCGCGGTTTTGGGCAGGGCGGAGTGCTATCATGGTTCCAATTTCCTCATGTTTTTTGTGAGGATATAAAGGACACAGGAAACATTCCAGCGATCAATTTTCACTTTTTAGGTGAATATTTTTGAACATATCGCTCGACCTGCTGCAGACGCTTGACGCCATCGACCGCCTCGGCAGCCACGCCGCCGCCGCACAGCACCTGCACCGGGTGCCCTCGGCGATCACGCACGCCATCGCCAAGGCCGAATCCCTGCTCGGGCATCCGCTGTTCGAACGCCGGGGGCGGCGCGCCGTACTCACTGAAGCAGGACGCTGCCTGCTCGATGGCGGACGCCCGCTGCTCGAAGCCGCCGTCCATCTCGAGCGGCGGACACGCCAGGTCGCCAGCGGCTGGGAGGCCGAACTACGCATCGCCATCGACGCGCTGATTCCTGCCGAGCGCCTGTTCCCGTTGATCGCCGCTTTCCACGCCGGCGGTCACAACACCGAAATCCGGCTGTCCACTGAAGTCCTGGCCGGCTGCTGGGACGCCCTGCTCGACGGGCGCGCCGACCTGGTCATCGGTGCACCGGGTGACATGCCGCCCGGCGGCGGGCTCGGCACGTCGCCGATGGGCGAGGTTGCCTTCGATTTCGCGATCGCCCCCGGCCACCCGCTCGCCCTGTACCCCGAACCCATCCCTGCCGACGCGATCCGCCTGCACCGCGCGATCGTGCTGGCCGACACGACGCGCACGCTGTCCGCACGCACCGTCGGTCTGCTCTCGGGGCAGCCGCGCACGGTCGTCCCCAGCGTCGAGGCGAAGGTCGCGGCACAGATCGCCGGCCTGGGTGTCGGCTACCTGCCGCGCCAGATTGCGCAGCATGAAGAGGCGAAGGGCACGCTCGTGCGGCGCCGCACGGCGGAACCCCGGCCGACGGTACAGCTCCATCTGGCTTGGTGCGCCAGCCATCGCGGCAAGGCCCTGCAGTGGTTTCGCGAGCAATTGCAGCAGCCGGGCATCCTCGACGAACTGCTGCAAACACCGCCAAGATAGAATCCGGTCATGGCCCACAAGCTCCTCGACCACGTCCGCACGATCACCCTGCACCGCGACACGGCACTGCTCGATCGCAGCGTGATCGCCTCGCTGCTGGAGCTGCTCCATCTCGACGACGTGAAGCTGGTCGAAATCTACCGTCTCGACGGCGAGCTTTATTTTACGACCACGGCCTGGAGCGAAGAGCGCGAAGTGTTCGGACAGGATCAGCTGCCGCCCGATGCCGAAGCCCTGCCGCTCGCCGCCTACGCGGGTGCCCGCGAGGCGGTCGAGAGCAACGAGATCGTCAGCGTCGACGAGGCCGGGCAGTATCGCCACTGGATTCCGGTGCATTCCGAAGATGGCCCGATCGCCTGCTTCGAACTGCGCCATCAATCCGGCCTCACCAGCCATCAGCTCGATCTCGCGGCCGGCATCATCGGTCTCTACCGCAACTACCGGGCACTGCTGGAAGACAGCCAGCAGGACACGCTGACCGGACTGAGCAACCGCAAGACCTTCGATCATTCACTCGCCCATTTCCTGAGCTCGGCGAGCGAAAAGCAGCAGGCATCGCCCGAACGCCGGCATGGCGACATGCACGACCACTGGCTGGCCGTGATCGACATCGACCACTTCAAGCGCGTGAACGACCGCTTCGGCCACCTCTATGGTGACGAGGTGCTGATCCTGGTCGCCAACCGCATGCGCGGCTGCTTCCGCCAGGATGACAAGCTGTTCCGCTTCGGCGGCGAGGAGTTCGTCGTGCTGTTGCGCCACGTGGACGCAACCGGGGCGCGCAGCACGCTCGATCGCTTCCGCACGGCGATCGCCGGGGAAGAATTCCCGCAGGTCGGCCAGGTCACCGTCTCGATCGGTTTCGCCCGCGCCGAGGCCGGCGCCTCACCGGCCGCCGTGCTCGGCAACGCCGACGAGGCGCTCTACTTCGCGAAGGGCAACGGGCGCAACCAGGTGTGCCAGTACGAGGCGCTGGTCGCGGCCGGTAACCTCGAGCGCAAGACGCTGCACACCGAGGCCGAGTTCTTCTGATTCACGGCAGGCAGAAGCACAACCTTCCGCCCTTTCCGCTTTTCTTCCCTACTGATCAGCCCAGGCAATGATCGGCTGCCACTGCTCGATGTCCTGCGCCACGCGCGACGGCGTCAGGTCGAACAGCGTCATGCCGTGTGCGGCAGCCTGCACGTAGCGCTGCGTGTCGCGCAGGTAGGCGAGTACCGGCAGGTCATACTGCGCCAGAAAGCGCTCAAGCTCGGCCGCCGCGCGCGTGCGGGCATCGACGCGCATGCCGACGACGGCAACGAAGGTCTGGTGCTTCCTGACCGCCTTCTCCTCGAGCAGCTTTTCAAGAAAGCTCTTCGTGGCCAGGATGTCGAACAGCGAGGGCTGCACCGGCACGATGACGCGATCGACCACCTTCAGTACCCGTTCAAGGTTCTTGCCGTGCAGGCCGGCCGGTGTATCGAGAACGGCGTGCGAGGTCCCGAGCGGCGGCCGCGCCGGACGGTCGCGATCGATCTCCCAGGTCGAAATCGGCGACAGCAGGCGGGAGCGCAGCGCGAGCCAGTCGTACGACGATTGCTGGCGGTCGATGTCGCCGAGCATCACACGATGCCCGCAACGCGCGAAGTAGCCGGCAAGGTTGGTCGCCAGCGTCGACTTGCCGGCTCCCCCCTTGGGATTGGCGACGAGGATGCTCTTCATTCGGTCCTTTCTCCGGAAATCAGCTCCTGCTCACGCCGCAGCAACTGCTTTCGCACCAGGTTGATGTGCTCGCGCAAGGTGTAGACGAGATCGGTAAACGCCAGCGGCACGTTACGGTTGTTCGCCGCCTCCTCGATGCGGTCGAGACGGCCGAAGAACTCGGCGTGGCGCGCCGGCGTGTAGTCCTTGCGCACTTCGGATTCGAGGAACTTCAGTTCGCCATAGACGCGGAAGATCTTCGAGCGGATGCGCCAGGTGTAGATCGCCGGCGCGATGCGCATCAGGGGCACCAGCAAGGCAATCAGTGGCAGCAGCAGGACGACCATGCGATCGACGAAGACGGCGGCCCAGAACGGCAGGTAGCGCTGCAGGAACGGCGGGCCGGATTTCATGAAACGGCGCGCATCGTCGTTGAGTTCGAACGAGGTATCGAGGTAGGCCGGAAACTCGCCGGTGCGCTGGAAGAAGCCGCTCTTGCCATGGACCTCGCTCGTCGCCTGCAACAGCAACGAGATGAGGGCCGGATGCGTATGTTCGCTGACAACGAGGTTGGCCGTTGCAGCCAGCAGCGTGGTATCCGCCGGCGGCACGTCGCGCACGAGGTCGACCACGCCGTGCGGCAAGGTCACCCGTGTCAGGAAGGGGAAGCGCCGCGTGTAGGCATCGGCCTGCGAGAAGCTCATGATGCGGACGCCGGGCGAGCGCAGCAGCACCTGCACCACGGGCGCCTCCGGTGCGGCGATGATGAAGGCCGCATCGACGCGCCCCTGCTGCAACTCTTCCGCAGCATCGAGGCCGGAAAGCGGCAACAGGTGCTTGCCGTCGATCGGAACCTCGTTCGCCTCCAGCAACTGCAGCGCGAGGCCACGCACGCCGCTGCCCTCGGCGCCGACGGCGATGCGCTTTCCGGCCAGTTCGCCGAGGCGGTCGTAAGTCCGGCTGCCGCGATAGAAAACCCAGACCGGTTCGTAGTACATGCTGCCCAGCGACTGCAGCGCCGGCTCGTCCTCCGCGGCCTCGGCCGGCCTGACGCCGCCCTGCACGAAGGCGACATCGACTTCCCCCTTGTTGAGGCGCGCCAGGTTTTCGAGCGAGCCGGCGGAAGTCTGGATGTCGAGGCGGACCCCGTTCTTTTCGAGGATCGCCGCATAGCGCTTGGCGAACGCGTAGTAGGCGCCGCTCTCGCCGCCGGTGCTGATCGTCAGCGTACGCGGCGGTGCCGGCTCGACGAACTGGTAGGCAACGATGAAACCGATCGTGACGATGAGCAGGATCGGCCAGGCCGTCGCCAGCAGGTCGCGAAACGAGAGCAGTTTCGTGCGCAGATTCTCGCCCATGAAGCGTCCGCGCCTACGGCAGCAGGATCGTGCTGCCGGTGGTCCGGCGCGCTTCGAGATCGATGTGCGCCTGCGCGGCATCCCGCAGCGCATAGGTCTGGTTGACCTCGATCCTGACCTTGCCGGAGGCAACCATGGCGAACAGCTCGCCGCCCAGCTCCTCCAGTTCCTCGCGCTTCGCCGTGTGATGCATCAGCGTCGGCCGGGTAATGAAGATCGACCCTTTCTGGGAAAGCAGCAGGTCGAACGGCGGCACCGGCCCCGAGGCGTTGCCATAGGTCACCAGCATGCCGAGTGGACGCAGGCTGTCGAGCGAGCCCATGAAGGTGTCCTTGCCGACGCCGTCATAGACGACCGGTACGCCTTCGCCACCGGTGATTTCGCGCACGCGCTGGGTGAAATTCTCGGTCGAATAGTTGATCACGTGGTCGCAGCCGTGCGCCTTCGCCAGTTCCGCCTTGGCTGGCGAGCCGACGGTGCCGATCACCGTTGCCCCCAGCG
>JAKJEY010000157.1 GCA_022705165.1 Pseudomonadota bacterium | reverse complement strand
CACGGCCGGGAATGACGGCTGCCGGACATTCGCCAGCATCACGTCGGCCACCCGGATATTGCATTCGCGATTGCGCATGCCGGACATCCATTACGCCAGGCGGGACAGTCAGATTATTTTACACACCGGCTTCCGGACAAAAATGGGCATCGACCTTTGCTGCATTTGCATTTCGGCTTCCACTGACGTGCATTCTGCAAATTCCCCGTCAGGATTTGCATTTTGCGAATGCACCGTTCTTGAACTCCGGAACCGGGCCCCATAAAAAAAACCGCCCCGAAGGGCGGTGTCTGGCAAACATCGACTGCAATCCAGCCTTCTTCGTGCCGTACCCAAACGCCAGCCGATATCGCTTGCGGGCAGCTGGATCCGTATCAGCTGTTCTGCCTTTGATAACGTCGCCGCCAGAAGGCCAGCGCGCCAACCCCGAGCAGCGCGGTTGTCGCCGGCAGCGGTACGCTGATGTTGCTGGATGTGCTGGTCAGATTACCGGTGACCCCATTGAATTTGAAGGCGTCATTTCCGGCCCCGTACGAGGATCCCAGCCCAGAGCTCAAACCAGCGAAAGCAGAGTTGTAGGCCAGCACCAGCCAGTACTGGGAACTGAGCGACAACGCCGTGTTGACAGCCACATTGGTGCCGAGGCTATTGACATCGCTGTATTTCTTGCCGCTCCAGCCGTTGTTCAGCAGGCCGCTCAGGGTCGAACTGCCCAGCGCAGGCGTCCCGGCACCGGTGTAGGCCAGAACCACGATGTCGGCATCGCTATCGAACCAGCCGATCGAAAAACTGTTCATCGTGAACAGGTTACCGACACCGAAGTTGAGCAGCACACCGTCCGTCAGACCATTGTTGTCGATCGCGTGCTCGGGGCTGACGCCTTCACTCGGATCGGTGCTGCTGCCAAAGCCATTGTTGACACCGACACCGGAACTTCCCCAGAAGGACAGGCTGCCCTGTACCATCGTGCCGCTGGTACCACCGTTTGACCAGGCCGACAAGGTCACCGGAGTCCCCCCGGGCGCGAGGTAGGACTGAGCCGCGGCATTGCCGGTCGTGGTCGTGAACGAATAGCTGACCGACGCATCCGCAGCCGGCGCACTCAGGCCGAGCAGTACCGCGAACGCCCCCGCAAGCAAGGGCCCTCTGGACCGCAGGTCTTTGAAAATCATGATGAAACCCCTCCGCGAAGTTCGTGCAGAACGTGGGCGGCGGGGCAGAAAGGGACGGGTACCATCATGGTGAGGGAACGCATCCCCTCAAAACATCGTCGCTTCCGTGTGAATCCTTGTTCGACCGACCGGCTTCTGCGCCGCGGCACTGGCCGGCGGGCTGCGACTACCCGACCAACCTGTCTTGTCTGGCTGACCAGCACCTACATGCACATTGCAAGCCAATCATGTTAAGCATTTGTTGTGCCTGCAGTTATGAGACATTTGTCACGATTTGCCATAATTCCGTGTAAAAAGCCCTGACGCCGTGACCCAGCCCTCCGCCCCCGCTCCGTTCGATGCCCGCGCCTTCCTGCGCACGCTGACCCCGCTGCCCGGCGTCTACCGCATGCTCGATGTCGAGGGTCAGGTGCTGTACGTCGGCAAGGCGCGCAACCTGAAGCGCCGCGTGGCGAGCTACTTCCGCAAGACCGTCGACTCGGCCAAGACCCGCGCGCTGGTCGCGCAGATCGCCGGCGTCGAGGTCACGGTCACGCACACGGAAGCCGAGGCGCTGCTGCTCGAACACACGCTGATCCAGCGCTTCCGGCCGCGCTACAACATCCTGCTGCGCGACGACAAGAGCTATCCGTACCTGCTGCTCACCGCACACCCGTATCCGCGGCTGCTGATCCACCGCGGTCCGCGGCGCGCGGCCGGGCGCTACTTCGGGCCGTATCCGTCGGCGACCGCGGTGCGCGAGACGCTGACGCTGCTGCAGCGCGTGTTCCGGCTGCGCCAGTGCGAGGACGGCTTCTTCGCGCACCGCAGCCGCCCGTGCCTGCAGTACCAGATCCGGCGCTGCTCCGGCCCGTGCACCGAAATGATCGGCCGCGCCGAATACGCCGCCGATGTCGCCGACGTGGTGGCCTTCCTCGAAGGCCGCAGCGGCGAACTGATCGATGCGCTGGTCGCGCGCATGGAGGTCGCGGCCGGGCACTGGCGCTACGAGGAAGCCGCGCAGCTTCGCGATCGCATCGCGATGCTGCGTCAGGTGCAGGAGCGCCAGTACGTGTCGGCGGCCGAAGGCGGCGATCTCGACGTGGTCGCGGTCGCGATCGAGGGCGGCGCGGCCTGCGTGCAGGTGTTCTTCTTCCGCGAGGGCCGCAGCCTCGGCAACAAGCCGTTCTACCCGCGCATGCCCGAGGAACAGACGCCGGGGCAGGTGCTGTCGGCCTTCCTCGTGCAGTACTACCTGAACCATCCGCCGCCGGCCGAGATCCTGCTGTCGCACGAACCGGACGAGGCCGCCGTCGTCGCCGAGGCGCTCGGCGAGCGTGCCGGGCGCAAGGTGCAGCTGTCGATGCGCGTGCGCGGCGAGCGCGCGCGCTGGCTGGAGATGGCAAACCGCAACGCGGCCCTCGCGCTCGCCGCCGACATCGCCAGCCGCGCCGGCGTGCGCCGGCGCTTCGAGGCGCTGCAGGATGCGCTCGGCCTCGATGCCGCGATCGAGCGCATGGAGTGCTTCGACATCAGCCACACCCAGGGCGAGGCGACCGTCGCCTCCTGCGTGGTGTTCGATGGCGAAGGCCCGCGCAAGTCCGACTACCGGCGCTACAACATCGAGGGCATCACGCCCGGCGACGACTACGCGGCGATGCATCAGGCGCTGACCCGCCGCTACACGCGCCTGCGCGACGAGGATGCGCCGCTGCCCGATCTCCTGTTCATCGACGGCGGCCGCGGCCAGCTCGCGCAGGCCGAGCAGGTGCTGGCCGAACTCGGCATCGACGGCGTGCACCTCATCGGCATCGCCAAGGGTCCGGACCGCCGGCCGGGGCTGGAGGTGCTTCACTTGTCCGGTCAGGACCGCCCTCTTACACTGCCGGCCGAATCCGCCGCGCTGCACCTCGTGCAGCAGATCCGCGACGAAGCGCATCGCTTCGCGATCACCGGCCACCGGCAGCGCCGGGCGCAGGCGCGCCGGACCTCGACCCTCGAAGCGATCCCCGGCATCGGTCCGCGCCGGCGTCAGCTGCTGCTCAAGCAGTTCGGCGGTCTGCAGCAGCTCGCCCGTGCCGGCGTCGAGGACATCGCCGGCGTCGCCGGCATCAGCAAGGCGCTCGCCCAGCGCATCTACGACGCCTTCCACCCGGACGGCTGAATCCCAGGATCCCCATGCACCTGACCCTGCCGACCTGGCTGACCCTCGCCCGCATCGCGATGGTCCCGGTGTTCGTCGCCGCCTTCTTCCTGCCGGTCGAATCGGCGAACGTGATCTGCACGGCGCTGTTTGCCGCCGCCGCCATCACCGACTGGCTCGACGGCTGGCTTGCGCGCCGTCTCGGCCAGACCTCGGACTTCGGCGCCTTCCTCGATCCGGTCGCCGACAAGCTGATGGTGGCCGCGGCGCTGGTGCTGCTGGTCGAGGCCGATCCGACGCCGTGGATCGGCGTGCCGGCCGTGGTCATCATCGGCCGCGAGATCGCGATCTCGGCGCTGCGCGAGTGGATGGCGCAGATCGGCAGCCGCGCGACGGTGGCGGTGTCGGCGGTCGGCAAGGTCAAGACGGCGCTGCAGATGCTGGCGCTGCTGCTGCTGCTGTACCACGAACCGCTGTGGGGGCTGCCGACGCGCACGCTCGGCATCGTTGCGCTGGTGATCGCGGCGGTGCTGACGCTGTGGTCGATGCTGGTGTATCTGGCGGCCGCCTGGCGCGTGCTGAATAAATGAATCCGGCGCTTGACGATCCGGATTCGCGGCCTATAATGCGCCCCCACGTCGAGCGGGAATAGCTCAGTTGGTAGAGCATAACCTTGCCAAGGTTAGGGTCGCGAGTTCGAGTCTCGTTTCCCGCTCCAGTTCTCGATCAGAGGCCTCGATTCCTTCGGGGCCTTTTGATTTTCGGATCAGCCGGTAATGGCAGCACTGCCGTTACCTGACTGCCGAAGGCTAGGTGGCAGAGTGGTCATGCAGCGGCCTGCAAAGCCGTGGACGCCGGTTCGATTCCGACCCTAGCCTCCAACTATTTGATCCTGCAGTTTTTAACGACTCAGGATTCCTGCCGGAACCCTGCGATCCACCGTCACCGACGGCCCGGAGCGCAGGGTTTCTGCATTATTTGCATGATGTCCGGCATGCCCGGCGTACGGCCTTTCGTCGTCCCGCCGGCCGCGCCGGAGATATTCCTGCGCGCGCCGGCATTCACGCGCATCGGGCAGCCTGAAGAGCACGCAACAACGCTTGCGGGCTAATTCGCGATGGGCTGTCCGGCCCCCGGCGGAATCGAATACGTGCAGGTCACGTGTGCGACCGGTTCCGTCTCGCCGTCGGAATACAGCAGCACCTCGCCGACCGCCAGGCGCTTGCCGAGCTTCAGGATGCGGCCATCGCCGATCAGGTCGACCGGCTTCGGGCGGCGCAGGAAGTTGCAGGTCAGGTTGGTGGTCACCGCCAGATCGACGCGTCCTAGCAGCGACAGCACGACGCCGTACATGACGATGTCGGCAAGCGCCATCTGGATCGGACCGGACACGGTGCCGCCGGGGCGCAGGAAGTCGTCGCGAAACGGCACGCGCAGCACGCAGCGGCCGGCGTCCAGGGTTTCGACGCGGATGCCGAGCGAGCCGACGAAGGGGACGTGCTCGCGGCAGAGTTCCTCGAATTCGGCGTGGGCGATGCGCGTCATGCTCAGGCCCTGCGCTGGATGGCGGCCGGCAGCGTGCTGACGCGCTGCATCTCCGCATCACGGAACAGCGCCGGATCGGCCAGGAAGTCGAGCAGCATGCCGGTGGTGTCGTTGCCCCAGAACAGTTCGCCGTGGACGATCGAGCACGGCACGCCGAACACGCCGCGCGCGATCGCCGCTTCGGTGCGCTCGCGCAGGCCGTCCTTCGCGGCCGGACTCGCGGCCAGCGCCCCGGCCTCGGCCACCGACAGCCCGAGCCGCGCACACAGCGCCTGCCAGTCCTCGCCCTCCAGCGTCCGGCCCTCGGCCCACAGATGCCGGAACACCGTGCGCACGGTGTCGGGGCCGGCACCGAGCGCGACCGTCAGCCGCAGCGCCGGCAGCGGATTGAAGGGATGGGCCGGCGGCATCCGGTACGGCAGGCCGGC
>JAKJEY010000156.1 GCA_022705165.1 Pseudomonadota bacterium | reverse complement strand
CGCCGCAACCGCGATCTCGTGCAGGCGACGGTCGATGCCTGGCCGGGTGTTTCGATGACGCCGGCCGAGGCCACCTATCTGGCGTGGATCGATGCCCGCGGCCTGGGGCTGGATAACCCGCAGCGTCACTTCGAGGCCCATGGCCTCGGACTCTCGGATGGCGCCGACTTCGGGGCGCCGGGCTGGCTGCGTCTCAATTTCGGTTGCCCGCTGCCGACCCTGCAGGAAGCCCTGCACCGCTTCAGTGCGGCGGTAACGATCATGGCGAGCGGCAGGTCGTATGCCTGCGGGCGTGTCGAGGGCACCTGCTGGAAATCGAAACCGACGCCGATCGCCAGCGGTCGCGGCGACAGCGTTGCCAGCGTACGATCGAAAAAGCCGCCCCCGTAGCCGATCCGGAATCCGGCCGCATCGAACGCGTTCACCGGCAGCAACAGGATCTGCGGTACCAGGAAGTCGCCGTCGGTCGGTGTGGGAATGTCGTAGCGGTCCGGAACGAGCGGCTGTTCCGGCCACCATTCGCGGAAAGCCAGTGGTTCGCCGGGGCGTACGACCACCGGCAGCACGATGCGCTTGCCGTCGGCATGAAGGGTCTGCATCAGCGGCCGCAGGTCCGGTTCGTTCTGGACCGGCCAGCAGAAGGCGAAGACCTGCCCCGCGAGCGATGGCAAGACCCCGGCGAGTTGTGCCCGCAATGCTGACGAGCGCGCGGCATGTTCCTCCGGCGAAAGCGCCATGCGACACGCAATCATCTCGCGCCGCAAGGCAAGACGAAATTCGCGGTCATCCGTATCGCGATCAGGCGGGTTCATTGTGCTATGCTCGGGGCCATCGTTGATCCTGCCGAAGCCTGATTCCACAAGGCTTCCGGCACTTGCTGCAGCTTATCACATGACTCGTTTCCGCCTGTTTCTCAGCACCGTCTCCCTGGCCTCGTTCACCATCGCCGCGTCACTGGCGATCGCCGCACCCGCTTCCGGCAAGGATGAACGCTTCCTCGCCGCCCGCGATGCCTACCGGGCCGGTGATCGCGTCAAGCTCGAACGGCTTGCCGGTGAGCTGCGCGGCCACGATCTCGAGGACTATGTCGACTACTGGCTGCTCGTCGGTCGCCTGCCGGATCAGCTTGAACCGGCTGCTGCGCGAGAGTTCATTGCCCGCCACGAGCGTACATACCTGGCCGAGAAGCTGCGCAGCGACTGGCTGAAGGTGCTCGGCAAGAAGCAGCAGTGGAGCGAGTTCGACGTCGAGTATCCGAAGATCGTCGCACCCGACCAGGAGTTGGCCTGCTACGCGCTGCAGAGCCGCCGTGCGCGCGGCGACGCGACCATGCTCGATGATGCACTGCCGCTGTGGACGACGCTGCTGGAACCGCCCGAGGCGTGCTATCCGGTACTCGAAGCGCTGATCTGGGAGAAGCGGGTACTGGCCGAAGAAGTCTGGGTACGCGTGCGGCGACAGGTCGAGGCCAACAAGATCGCCGCCGCCCGCTACAGCACCAACTATCTGCCGCCGTCACAGACGCCGACGACGGCGCAGTTCGATGCCGCACTCGACAAGCCGATGCCCAGCCTGGCGAAGCTGCCGGCCAATTGGGCAGAAAAGCGTCTCGGACGTGAACTGGCGACGCTGTCCATCCAGCGTGTCGCAAAGAGCGATCCCCGCATGGCCGCGGAGCAGCTCGAAAAACTGGCGCCGAAGATGGAGGAGTCCGAGCGGACCTGGGCCTGGGGACAGATTGGCTGGCAGGCGGCATTGCGCCACATGCCGGAAGCTGTCGGCTGGTACCGGAAGACCGGCAACGCGCCGCTCTCCGATGAAGTGGCGCAATGGAAGGTGCGCGCGGCGCTGCGCGCTCAGGACTGGGGCCTGGTCCGCTCGACGATCGAGCGCATGCCACCGGCGCTGGCGGCACTGCCCGAGTGGACCTACTGGCTCGGTCGTGCCTACAAGGCCGGCGGTCAGACGACCGAGGCGGACGCGCTGTTCCAGAAAATTTCCGGCCAGCCGAATTTCTACGGCAACCTTGCCGATGACGAACTCGACCGGCCGATCCGCGTACCGCCCAAGGCTGCTGCGCTGTCGCGCGACGAGGTCGTCGCCGCATCGACCAATCCCGGCCTCAAGCGGGCGCTGGCACTGATCCGTGTGAACATGCGCGTCGAAGGCGTACGCGAATGGAACTGGACCTTGCGCGGCATGAGCGACCGCGAACTTCTGGCGGCGGCCGAACTCGCCAAGCGCAACGACGTGTTCGACCGCGCCATCGCTGCCGCCGACCGCACGAAGAACGAACACGATTACAGCCTGCGCTACCTGTCGCCCTTCGATGATCAGGTGCGTCCCGCAGCACAGAAGCAGTCGGTCGATGAGGCCTGGGTCTATGGCCTGATGCGGCAGGAAAGCCGCTTCATCACCAATGCGAAATCGACCGTCGGGGCGTCCGGCCTGATGCAGCTGATGCCGGCGACGGCGAAGTGGGTGGCGAACAAGATCGGCCTGGCGAACTACAGCCACAGCCGCGTGAACGATACCGAGACGAACCTGCTGCTCGGCACGACCTACATGCGCATGGTCATGGAAAGCCTGGACAACCACCCGGTGCTCGCCTCCGCCGCCTACAACGCAGGCCCCGGCCGGGCACGCAAGTGGCGTGCCGACCGGCCGCTGGAGGGCGCCATCTACGCCGAGACGATTCCCTTCAGCGAAACGCGGGATTACGTGAAGAAGGTGATGAGCAACTCGGTCTACTATTCGGCGCTGTTCGAGGACAAGCCGCAGACGCTGAAGCCGCGCCTGGGAATCATCGGACCGCGGGCTGACGCACCGAAGGGCGAGGAGCTGCCCTGATCAGTGGTGGCGTACTTGCCGGCGAGGCCGCAACTGGCGGCCCATCCATTCTTCGAATTCGGCCCGTGAGCAGCTCCCCTGCCGGTGCCGTCCCTTGCCTTCGACAATCCGGTAGGTGATCGTCCCGCGATGGTCGTTGCCGTCACCGCTGAGTCCGACGATCTCGCGCACCGACCAGTGCCGGCCTGACCGGCGGCTGCCATAGCAGCCGCCGATGACCAGCGGCGTCGATGCAGGCGCCCCGCCGCCCGACTCCCTCGCCAGCAGCAGCGACTGCTCGATCACTTCACGCAGTTCTTCGGGGCTCACGTCGACGACGACGTTGAGGTGTTCCAGTACCTGCTGGATCTGTCGTTCGTCGGGCAGGATGCCGTGATCGACGCTTTCGTCGTGAACGTAGCGCATCAGGCTGGCCGGGTAGCGACGCCATGCAAACGGGTAGTTGTAGGCAATGCCGACGCCGATGAGCAGCAGGCAGTTGAGTCCGACCGGCACGAGGGCATAGGTGAAGCCGAGCTGATGGATATCCGGACCGCCGATGACGGCGGCGAGCGCCGTTGCACCGCCGGGGGGGTGGATGCAGCGGGCCGCATGCATGGCAACGATGGCAAGCCCGACGGCCGCCGCCGCCGCGAACGTTGGTTCCGGAATCAGCTGCTGGCAGGCAACACCGACCAGTCCCGAGAGGACGTTGCCACCGACCACCGACCACGGCTGCGCGAAGAGGCTGTGGGGGGCGGCAAAGACGAGCACCGCCGTGGCGCCCAGCGAGGGTACGAGAAAGACTGCCGCATGACGCCCGAGCAGCGCATGGGTGACCATGACGACGGTCGAGATACCGATGAGTGCGCCGATGGCGGCGGCCCATTGTTCACTGCGGTGCGGCGTCGTAGCGGGGATGCCGAGAAGGTGAGCCAGCCGGGAGAGGCGGCTGGTGGCGGGTAAAAACACGGGCGGGTTCCGTTCAGGGCCGGTTGCAGGCGTTGGACCGGCATTTTGACGGATCCCGAAAAAATATCAAGTCATGATATTAGTGATACCCGAAGGGATTGCTCCGCGTGCTTCGTTCGTTCCTATTGACCGGGCCGGAAGCGCATCGTGCCGCCGTCCGCCGGGAGTTCGAGATAGAGCTTTCCGCCCTCGACGAAATAGCTGCCTGCCTGACCAAGATCCTTGGCGAAGCGGCGGTCAAGCGAACCGGGCGGACAGGCCATCATGGTCGTCGCCATGGCACCGAAACTGATGCGCCCCGGTTCGACGATGCGGTAGCTGCCGCCGCCACGATTGCAGTCGAAACGTGAATTGGCCCGCCCGTCCGGCAGCAGCAGCAAGGTGTAGCGGTCCGGCGCCGGCGAGGTGATCTTTTCGAGCGGCGTCTGTGTCTCTTCCCATTGCCAGGTCGTGCCGGTGATCATCGTCGGATCCTTCGAGCGCGCAGGAAGCGGTCCGGGTTTGCTGGCACAAGCGGTAACCAGCGTCAGCAGAGCGGGGAGCAAGAGCGTGAAAATCCGTGGCATGGCATTCTCCGGGCAATGGCCGCGATTCTAGCGCCTTGTGCCTGGAAATGCCTTAAAATACGGCCCTTTAGTTCTCTGTGCAGCCAACCAATCGGGTTCGATCATGATCAAGAATGCATTGCTTCTGGGAGGAAGCGGTTTCGTCGGTACGTGGATTGCCAACCGCCTGTCGAAGGCCGGCGTCAATGTCACCATTCCGACCCGCCGCCGCGAGCGCAACAAGGCCAACATCATGCTGCCGCAGGTGGAAGTGGTCGAGGCCAACATCAACGACGAAGCGCAACTGGTCGAACTGATGCGCGATCAGGACGTGGTGATCAACCTGGTCGGCGTGCTGCATGACCACGACTCGCAGATTCCCTACGGCAAGGGCTTCGGCGCAGCGCACGTCGAGCTGCCGAAGAAGATCGTCTCGGCGATGAAGCAGGCCGGTGTCCGTCGCCTCGTGCACATGAGTGCGCTTGGCGCCGAAGTGGGTGGCTGCTCCGAATACATCCGCTCGAAGGGCGAGGGCGAGGCCATCGTCATGGCGGCCGCCAAGGATCTCGATGTCACCGTGTTCTGCCCGTCGGTGATCTTCGGCATTGGCGACAACTTCCTCAATACCTTTGCCAAGGTGCTGAAGCTGGCGCCGTCCTTCGCCAGCGGCGGCATGCAGGCGAAGTTCCAGCCGGTCTACATCGGCAACGTTGCCGACGCCTTCGTCTCCTGCATCGAGAACCGGGACACCTTCGGCCAGCGCTACGAACTGTGCGGCCCGAAGGTCTACACGCTGCGCGAACTGGTCGAATACGTGCGCGACCTGACCGGCCAGCAGCACAAGAAGGTCAAGGAACTCTCCGACCTGTGGGCCTACCTGCAGGCCGGTATCCTCTGGCTGCTGCCGAACCCGCCGATGTCGCCGGACAATCT
>JAKJEY010000155.1 GCA_022705165.1 Pseudomonadota bacterium | reverse complement strand
AACCCCGCGCATCCGGTGTTGCAATCATGCGTCATGCTCTAAAAAATCTGCGGCGCTCATGTTCGTTGAGCAGCACAGCGAGCATCACTCGCAAGGCGCGCTGAAAAACGCTCAGGCAGCAGTCTTCGGAGAGGCGATACCGGCCACGCGAGACCAGTCGAAATGCGGCCCGGGATCAGTCTTCCGGCCGGGTGCTATATCGCTGTGGCCAACGGCAGCAAGCAACGGATAACGTTCGCGCAACTGCAGGACCAGACGATTGAGTGTCGAGTACTGGACCGACTCGAACGGGAGATCGTCGCACCCTTCCAGTTCGATGCCGATCGAAAAATCATTGCAGCGCTCACGCCCCTGCCACACAGAGGCACCTGCATGCCATGCGCGCGCATCGCAGGAAACGAACTGGACAGATTCACCATCGCGGCGAACGAAGAAATGAGACGAGACGCGCAGCCCTGCAATCTCGGCAAAGAACGGATGGCGACCGACATTCAGTCGGTTGCAGAACAGATCTGCGACATCGTCGCTGCCAAATTCGCCGGGCGGCAAACTGATGGCATGCACGACGAGAAGCGATATCACCGTATCCGGCGGACGAAGGTCGAAGTTCGGAGAGAGGATACGGCGGCACCCCGGCAGCCAGCCCGAGTCGGGAGAATCCGCATCGTTGGCGCCCGATTCAATCATCGATGCCCAGTCGCTCGATGCGATAGCGGAGCGAGCGGAAGGTCACGCCGAGAAGACGTGCCGCGGCCGTGCGATTCCCCCCGGTCTTGGAAAGCGCGTCCAGGATCGCGGCACGCTCGACACGATTGAGCGTGTCATCGAGCGTTTCGCCGGCACGGCCGGAGGGAACGCCGGCATCGGTTTCAGGAGCCAGTTGAAGATCGGGAACGTCGATCGTGCTGCTGGAGGATAGCGCCGTCGCACGCTCTAGGATGTTCTCGAGCTCGCGCACATTGCCGGGGAATGCGTAAGTCGAAAGCGCCAGCAACGCAGGTTCGGACAAGGTCGGCGGGGTACTGCCGGCAATCTTGAGCAGCAGCGATTCAACCAGTACCGGAATATCCTCACTGCGCTCACGTAGCGCCGGCATGCGCAACTCGATGACCGCCAGCCGATAGTAAAGATCCTGACGGAAGCGTCCCTGGTCGACCTCCTCGCGCAGGTTGCGGTGGGTCGCCGAGATGATGCGCACGTCGACCACCTCCTCGGTTGCCGCCCCGACCTTGCGCACCCGTTTTTCCTGAATGGCGCGCAAGAGCTTTACCTGCATGGCCAGCGGCAAGTCCGCCACTTCATCGAGAAACAGGGTGCCGCCACTGGCTGCCTGAAAGAAACCGTCACGGTCGCTGTCTGCGCCAGTAAAGGCCCCTTTGCGATAACCGAAGAATTCACTCTCCATCAGCGATTCCGGAATCGCTCCACAGTTGACTGGAACGAAGCTCCCGCCATTGCGTGCGCTCTGCGCATGAATCAGGCGCGCCGCCAGTTCCTTTCCGCTGCCGGACTCTCCCGAGATGTAAACCGGCGCCTGGCTGCGCGCAAGCTTGTCGATCATCTCCCGTACCACGGCAATGGCCGGGGACGTCCCGATCAGGCGGTCCGCGCCCGCCACCTGCTCCGCCGAATTCGGCAGTTCGAGCGCAGACTTGATCAGCGTCCGCAACTGATCGAGTGCGACCGGCTTCGCCAGATAGTCGAAGGCACCTGCCTTCAGGGCTGCCACAGCGTTTTCAGTACTACCGAAAGCGGTAATGACGGCCACGGGCGTCTGGGGGCACAGTTCGCCAACGGCCCGCACGACGTCCAGCCCCTCTCCGTCGGGAAGGCGCATGTCGGTAAGACACAGATGGTAGCGACAGGAAGCGAGCAGCGATCGCGCTTCGCCGACGCTGGCGGCGCAGTCGGCCGCCAGCCCCATACGGGACAGCGTCAGATCGAGCAACTCACGAATATCCGCCTCGTCGTCAACGACCAGGACGCGCCGCAGTTCGCCGCGCGCCCTGCGATCGGAACGGCTATCAGCACGACTTTCCATCACCTGACAGATCCCCCCTGATTCTGAAGTGTGCCCCCGGCGAATTGTCGACCAGCTCCAGCCGCGCGCCGTTGGCTTCGCACAACTCTCGCGCAATATACAAGCCAAGTCCGGTCCCGCGCGAGTGGGTCGTAAAAAACGGCTCAAAGACCTGTTCGCGCAGAGCGGCAGGAACCCCCTCCCCGTCGTCGCGGATATGCAGTTCGAAATGCGCTGCGTCGGGGCTGATTAGTTCAACCACGACGCTGTCCCGATCACGACGACTGTGTCGCAAGGCATTTCCGATCACGTTCCACAGCACCTGATGCAGGTGCGAGCGGTCGAAGCACAACGGCGGACAGTTCGAGCGGGCGCTGTTTACGACCATCGGGTCTACACGTTCCTTGCTGCAGAACTCTTCAAGAAAAGAGGAAAGGAACGCCTGTGGCTCGATGGCTTCCCGATGTACACGATCGCGCCGCCCGAGTTCGAGTACGTCACGCACGATGCGCTCGAGCCTTTGCGTATTGTCGTTGACGATGCGCAGCAGGCGATCCTGCGTTTCCTCGCGCCGCTCCTCGGCGAGCAATTCCCCTGCGTGGCTGATCGCCGAGAGAGGATTGCGGATTTCATGAGCGATATTCGCCGTCAGGCGCCCGAGCGCCGCCAGCTTCAACTGACGGGCACGTTCGTGAACCCGCCCCATGTCTTCGAGAAAGACGAGAACATCACGCTCACTGCTTTCCGTCGGTACGCAACGGGCGCGCAGCGTCAGGCCGCTGGCGTCGACACGAAAGGGCTCGAGTTCGCCGACAGCCCCCGACCGCCACTCGGCAAATCTCGTTGCCAGCGCTGCGGAATAATCCGCAAGCGGCGCATCGGCCGCCTCGCGCAAACCGAGCATCGACTCCGCCCGGGGGTTGTGCTGCCGGACGATTCCCTCCTGGCTGACAACCAATACGCCGTCCTGCATTTCCTCGATCACCCGCTGATTGACCAGCGTCTGGTTGGCAAGAGCGACACCCCGCTGGCGCGCCAGTTCTTCATTGGCCAGCACGCGCTTTGCCAACAGACGGGCGGAGATGGCCATCGCAAAGAAACCTGCCGACAGCAGGCCCGCCTGCACAAACTGGTGCGGCTCGATTTCACCGCCTAACGCCAGATAGGTTTCTGCCCCCAGGACCGCGAGTGTCGCCAGGGCAGCGTATGAAAGGACGAGGCGCCCCTGCCCGACGAGCCCGGCCCCCGCCAGTGAGACCAGGAGCAGCACACCGAAGCCGCTTCGCAATCCGCCGCTCGCGTACATCAATATGGTCAGGACGACGATATCGACGGCGACGTGCAGCGACAACTGCAAATTGAAAAGCGTACGCCAGCGATGCAATGGCATCACCGCCAGCACTGTCGCGAGAAGATAGAACGCCGTGACCGATACGTGCAGGCGCGAATATTCGTAAAGGAAAGGCGAGAAGTCGGACGAGAGGCCGGCCGAGGCAAGAAACAGCAGGCTGGCGAGCAGGAACCGATAGAGATTCAGGTAACGCAGCGATCGCCACTGCGTTTCCGAGAACTGCGCATCGGCGCCAACCGCAGACTCAGTCACGCCCGCCCCCCGCCTGCTCGGCGGCCAGGCGATGGGCATCCGAGCAGTAGAGTCGCCCGCCGCTTTCGATGCACTCGCTACGCGGTTGATTGACACCGCAATGGGCGCAAACAACCATCAGTTCTGCGGGTTTCGGGATCGATGGTGCGGCCTCCGGCCGCGCGCGCGCCTTGCGCCAGAACCACCAGACGACGGCCCCCACGGCCAGAAACAGCAACACCTTGCCCATGAACACTCCCCAATATCGGGGGCCAAGCATAGCAGATAGGAAAACCGGAAAATAAAAAAGGCCCTGACGAATCAGGGCCTTCTCGAAATTTGTTGGTCGGGGTGAGAGGATTCGAACCTCCGACTCCTGCGTCCCGAACGCAGTACTCTACCAGGCTGAGCTACACCCCGACCGAGGGCTTCGCGGTGTCAGAAGCTTCGGGATACCGCGAAAGCCGATAATTGTAGCAGCGAATCCTTGTACTGTGAAGCGGGAAGTCCGGAAATTGCATCAGCCGCACGCGCCGCCTCTCCCTCCGCGACGTGACGGGCATGCGCCAGCGACCCGCTGCGCCGCACTGCAGCCAGCACGTCGGAAAATGCGTCGCGCCCGCCCTGCTCGATCGCCTGCCTCACCAGCGCTGCGTCCTCGGGCGCACCGTGCTGCATGACATGAATCAGCGGCAGCGTCGGTTTGCCTTCGGCGAGATCGTCGCCAAGATGCTTGCCCGTTTCCGCTTCGGCGCCCGAGTAATCGAGCACGTCGTCGATGATCTGGAAAGCCGTACCGAGATGCATGCCATAGGCGGCCAACCCGGTCTCGACCTCTGACGTGGCCTTGCCGAGGATCGCCCCCAGCTGCGCGGCGGCCTCGAAGAGCTTGGCGGTCTTGTAGCGGATAACCTGCAGATAACGCGCCTCGTCGACATCGGCATCGTGACAGTTCATCAGCTGCAGGACTTCGCCCTCGGCGATGACATTGGTGGCATCCGACAAAACGCGCATGACACGCATGTCGTCAACGGCCACCATCATCTGGAAGGCCCTCGAATACAGGAAGTCGCCGACGAGAACGCTGGCCGCATTGCCGAACATCGCGTTGGCGGTGTCCCGCCCCCGGCGTAGCGCCGACTCGTCGACGACATCGTCGTGCAGCAGCGTCGCGGTATGGATGAACTCGACCACGGCGGCAAGATCATGATGAAAGCGCCCGGAGTACCCAAGCGCACCGGCGGACAACAGCACCAGTGCCGGCCGCAGCCGCTTGCCGCCGCTCTGGATGATGTATTCCGCAACCTGGCGGACCAACACCACATCGGAATGGAGGCGCTGCCGGATGACGGCATCGACGGCCTTCATGTCCTGGCCGATCAAGGCATAGAGCTGTTCGAGATTCACTGCGGCGGGCTTCGTTTGGCAAACCGGCGCATCTTAGGCGCCCCCCCATCCCCCGTCAAGCAAGGCCGCTGTTGCGCTTGACCGCCCTGCCCCCGACTGCCATAGTTGAACGATGCGCATGTACTATCCGGCAGACCCAACGTGAGCGACGCCCTTCTTTCCCCGTTCCGCAGCGCGGGCATATCCCCAGACGACTCCGCGGAATTGCAGCTCAAGAAATCGCTGCTGATGCTGGCCACCGGCCTCGTCTGCGTGATGTCGATGCTGTGGC
>JAKJEY010000154.1 GCA_022705165.1 Pseudomonadota bacterium | reverse complement strand
AGCTGTCGGGACGCGGGCCTTCATCGGTATCGGCAAGGAATTCCCTGATCTTCACCTCACCGGTCTTCAGATCCGGAACGTGCGCCTTGATCGGATATGGCGAGATCTCGGCCTTGAAGTGACCGGCCTGGATGGCCGCGCATGCCTTCTGGTGCGAAGCGACGGCGAAGGCGTCCTGGTCATCGCGCGAGACCTTCCACTTCTCGGCGACCTTCTCGGCGGTGAGGCCCATGCCGAAGGCAATCGCGTAGTTCTCGTCCTTCTCGAACACTGCCGGGTTGATGGCGATCTTGTTGCCCATGATCTGGTTCAAGAGCGACATGGTCTCGGTACCGGCGGCGATCATCACGTCGGCTTCGCCGAGGCGGATGCGCGCAGCGGCATCAGCGACAGCCTGCACGCCCGAAGAGCAGAAGCGGTTGATGGTGATGCCGGGCACATTGTTCGGCAGGCCGGCCAGCAGCACACCGATGCGGGCGACGTTCATGCCCTGCTCCGCTTCCGGCATGGCGCAGCCGACGATGACGTCGCCGATACGCGTCGGGTCGATGCCCGGGACCTGGGCGACGACCGCCTTGATGACGGCGGCCAGCATGTCGTCCGGCCGCACGTTGCTGAACATGCCGTTGCGCCGGGCGACGGGCAGTCGCCGGGCGGCAACGATGTAGGCGTCCTGAATCTGTTTGCTCATTTTGTCAGTTCTCCATTCTGTTCATAGAGACGTAGTAGCGGTCACCGGCGAGGCGCCCCGGAACATTCGAGCGGAGCATACGTTTTGTATGTGAGCATCGAATGTGAGGAGCAACGAAGTCGGCGGCCGCGCTCTCGTCTCGACTTAGTTGCGCAGCGGCTTGCCGGTTTCCAGCATGTGCTGGATACGTTGCTGGGTCTTCTCGGTCTTCAGCAGCTCGACGAAGAGCTTGCGCTCGACCGTCAGCAGCCACTGCTCGTCGACCAGCGAACCGCCCTCGACATCACCGCCGCACAGCGCGGTAGCTGCGGCCTTCGCCACCTGGTAGTCGTGTCCGGAAATCATGCCGCCTTCCTTCATGTTGGCGAGCATCATTTCGCAGTTGGCGATGCCGGTGCGTCCGGCAACCTTGATGCCACGCGGCGAGAGCTTCGGGTAGTAACCGGCTTCGGCCATGCCACGCGCTTCCTTGACGGCGATGTAGAGCAGTTCGTGGGCGTTGAAGACGATCCTGTCGGTCTCACGCGCAAAGCCGAGCTCGACGGCCTCGGCACCGCTCTTCGAAACGTTGGCCATGGCAATGGTCATGAACACCGGCTGGATGAACTCGAATACATCGCCACCACCGGTCTTCGCTGCCCCTTGCGCGGCACGGATGGCGAATTCCTTGCAGCCGCCGCCGGCCGGGATCAGGCCGACGCCGGCCTCGACGAGGCCGACGTAGCTTTCCAGCGCGATGACGCGCTTGGCGGCATGCATCAGGAACTCGCAACCGCCACCCAGCGCCATGCCCTGCACGGCGGCAACGACGGGCACCTTGGCGTACTTGAACGCCATCGAAGCGTTCTGGAACTCGGCAACGTAGGTTTCGAGCAGATCAAACTGCTTCGCCTGCAGCCCTTCGGCGACTTCCTTCAGGTTGGCGCCGAAGGCGAACGGCGCTTCGTGCCAGACGACGAGGCCTTTGAGCTGCTTCTCGGCGAGAGGAATCGCTTCCTTGATGCCAAGAATGACGTCGCGACCAAGCGTGTGATTCTTGCTGGTGATCGACAGGATGCCGATCTCGTTATCGAGTTGTGGCAGCTTCCACAGGCGGACACCGGCGTTTTCCCAGATCGTCTCGCCCTGCACCGGTTTTTCGCCGAGCACGCGCTCGGGGAAAATCTGGCGCTGGTAGACCGGCAGCGTCGAGCGTGCCTGCAGCGTGTTGGCGGACGCCGAGTACGAGCCTTCGGCGGCATGCACGCCCCCTTGGTCAACTCGCGCGAACACCCAGGCCGGCAGCGGCACATCGCTCATCGCCTTGCCGGCGGCGATATCGTCGCGCACGGCTTCGGCGATGGCCTTCCAGCCGGCCGCCTGCCAGGTCTCGAACGGGCCCTGCGACCAGCCGAAGCCCCAGCGCATCGCGAAATCGACGTCACGTGCGTTGTGCGCGATGCCTTCGAGGTGCACGGCAACGTAATGGAAGATGTCGCGGAAGATGGCCCACAGAAACTGCGCCTGGGGGTGGCTGGAGGCGCGCAGTTGCGCGAACTTCTCGGCCGGGTTCTTGCTCTTGAGGATGGCCAGCACCTCGGCGTCGACTTCGCCGGCGGAATCGCGGTAGTCCTGTGCCTGAAGGTCGAGCACCTTGATCGCCTTGCCGTCCTTCCTGAAGATGCCGGCCTTGGTCTTCTGGCCCAGCGCACCCTTGGCAATCAGCGCCTGCAGCCAGGCCGGCGCGGCATAGTACTGGTGCCACGGATCGGCGGGCAGGGTGTCCTGCATCGTCTTGATGACGTGCGCCATCGTATCCAGGCCAACGACGTCGGCGGTGCGGTAGGTGGCGCTCTTCGGGCGACCGATCAGCGGGCCGGTGAGGCCATCCACCTCGTCGAAGCCGAGACCGAATTGCTGCGTGTGGTGCATGACCGCGAGGATCGAGAAAACGCCGACGCGATTGGCGACGAAGTTCGGCGTATCGAGCGCGCGCACCACGCCCTTGCCCAGCCGCGACACGACCCACGATTCGAGATTGTTCAGCATCTCGGCGTTCGTCTCGCGGGTGGCGATCAGTTCGACCAGATGCATGTAGCGCGGCGGATTGAAGAAGTGGATGCCGCAGAAATTCGGGCGCAGGTTGGCCGGCAGGCCTTCGGCCAGGCGGTTGATCGACAGGCCCGAGGTGTTCGAGGCGATGATCGCGTCCGGCGCGATGAACGGCGAAATCTTGCGATAGAGATCGTCCTTCCACTCGAGCTTCTCGGCAATCGCCTCGATGATCAGGTCGCAACCCTTCAGCTGCTCCAGATGCTGCTCGTAGTTGGCAGCATCGATATAGGCAACGCGATCCTTGGTTGCCAGCGGCGAGGGCTGCAGTTTCTTGAGGCCGTCGATGGCCTTCTTGACAATGCCGTTCGGGTCGCCTTCCTTGGCAGGAAGGTCGAAGAGCACCACCGGCACTTCGGCATTGGCAAGGTGCGCGGCAATCTGCGCGCCCATCACCCCCGCCCCGAGCACCGCGACTTTCTTGACGATGAAGTTGCTCAAGCTGTTCTCCTTTTATGGGATGGTTGTTCCGCCTCGGCGATCTGCTGAACGCCCCGCCGAATTAAACGAACGTTTGAATTATATGCTGTTGGATATCAAGGTCAACGGGAAAGGCCCACTTTCCAGAAAATTGGAGGTGGATTTCTAAAAATGCGCCGAGGGAGTGCAAAAAAAACGGCGCCCATTCGGGCGCCGTCCATTGTTCCAGTCTGAACGATCAGAACGTCTGGTTGTACTGAACCGAGAGAATATCCGCGCGATTGTTGTTCCAGTTACCGCGCACAACCTGCGGCGTGCCGGTCACCGCACGGGCAGCCTTCGCATCATCGAAGAAGATGTGGCTATAGCCAAAGTCCACCGACGCCTGCTTGGACAAACTGTATTTGCCGCCGAACGACAGCCATGTACGGTCCGAATCGGGCAGGGTCATGGTGCGATCAGCGGTCTTGCCAACCGGGGACTGATCGTAAGCAACGCCAAAACGGAACTTCCAAGCGTTGTTGTACTGGTAATTTGCCCCAAGGCCGATACGCCAGGTGTCCTCGAAGTTGTAGGAAAGACTGGTGATCGTGGTTCCGGCAGGCACGAGGCCGGCGTTCTTGGTTTTCAGTGTGAGCTTCTCAAACACGCTCCACTCCGTCCAGGTCAGATCCCCGAGCAGTTCCCAACGGTCGCTGAGTTTTTGTGAAACAGCAAAAGACAAAGTGGCCGGGGTTTCGTAGCCGTCCGCAGTCACATCCTGGTTGCGGAACAGCGCGCCTGCCGGCAAAGCCACTGCAGCACCCATCTTCTGCTTGCCTTCGACATCGAAGTCAATCCCGGAACGATACGAAACGCCCAGACGCGTGCTCGGCGAGATCTGGAACATCGCACCGACGTTGGCACCAAAGCCCCAAACCGGATCGCTTTCGACGTTCAGATAGTTGCCCGTGCCATTCGGGAAGCCTTGCTTGAACGCAACATGGGCTCGGGTGAAATTCACACCAAGGCCAAGGGAGAGCATGTCATTTACCTTGATAGCGAACGACGGGTTGATGTTGATGTGCTCGATTTCAGCAAAGTAGCCTGCATTACGACCGATGAAGTTCTTGTCGTACTCCGTCTTGTTACCAAACGTCGGGCCGACGCCGACACCGAACCAGACATCAGGAGCTACCGACCACGACCAGTAGCCATGCGGCAGAAACGCCGTTCCGCCGGCATCGCCGCCATCGGCAGTATTTCCGGCGCCATTGAGCGCCGTCAGATTCGTACCGGCATTCTTGAACTTGATGGAGCGATTAAGGATTGTGCCCGACAAGGAAATCGTGTGCCCCTTCGGCAGGTAGGTCATGCCGGCCGGGTTGAAGTAGATCGTGCTCGAATCTTCAGCGGCAGCAGCAGCGCCCGCAAAGGCATTGCCGTTGGCGGAACCGCTCTGGTTCTGCAGCGCGAAACCCGATGCGCCTGCGGCTCCTGCAAAGCCCAGCATCATGAGCGCCGGGATCAGGCGCATGGTCAAACCTTTGGTCATACTATGGTCTCCTTGGTCTTAAAGTTATCGTTAGAAAAAAATTCTTCCGACAGGATGGCTACTGACAGGATTAAACAAAAAAACAGCGTTTGAAATCTATGATTTATCGGAAGGTGGCAGTTCGCGCTTCACCCCTTGTTGCGTAATAGCAACATAGGTGAGCGTCGCCTCAGTCACCTTCACCGTTACCGGGTCGGTCGGATTGCGTTCGGCATAGACCTCGACGTTGACTTTTATCGAGGTTCTGCCGGTTTCGACGACTTCGGCATAAAAACTGACAACATCGCCGACGGACACGGGCTGTTTGAACAGGAACGAGTTCACCGACACCGTGGCAACGCGCCCTCGCGCACGCCGCATCGCCGGAATGGCGCCGGCGACGTCGACCTGGGCCATGATCCAGCCGCCGAAGACGTCGCCGTTCTGATTGACGTCAGCCGGCATCGGCATGACGCGCAGCGCGGGCTGGCCTTTCGGCAGCTGGACGGGTTCTTCAGCCATTCCTGATCTTCATGTAGTTGAGGGGGCCACCGGTAAAGGGAGCGAA
>JAKJEY010000153.1 GCA_022705165.1 Pseudomonadota bacterium | reverse complement strand
TCGGGCCAAGCGCCTCGGACAGCAATTCGCCAGGGATTCCGTCTGGTGCCAGAGCGCTGCCGATCTGATCCCACTGCTGAATGTCCTGGTGGAGGCCGGCGGCGCGTTCTGTCCGGGTGTCAGCCTCGCTGGCCATGCGCTCTGCATCCTCCAGGCTCCGGATGACGGCCTGCAACTGGTTCCTCTTGTCTTTGAGGTCGTCAATGCGCAGGCGCAGCGTCTTGATTTCCTCCTCGCCAGGGGCTTCAACGCTGGCCTTCTCCGCCTCCTCGATCTGCTTGGCGGCTGCGTCTGCGGCGCCGAGGTCTCGCAGACCGTTCGCGACAGACCGTTGCATCAGCTCCAGAGCGCGCTCGTACTCGGGCACGCGGGCCAGGTCGTCGTCGGTGCCTGTCGCCATCGGTGCGGCAGGCACCAATGCGCCGTCCGTCATGACCAGCATCACGCCGCAGTCCGGACAGGGGATGGCTTCTTGCGACTTCAAGGCGCCACGCAGCGCTGTGACCTTCCCTTCCCACTTCTTCAGTTCGGCTTGGTCGCGATTCAGCTTCTCGGCGATCCTGGCGTACAGGCTGGCTGTCGTCCGCAGACCAGCGAGTTTGGCGGCCTGTTCGGCAGCCGCCTTGGCGCAGGCCTGAATCTCTCCCAAGCGGATGGAGGCGACTTCGATTTCCTGCTCAATGGCGCGCAGGTCGGACCGGGCCAGCTCCAGGTTCCTCGCATCGAACGGCGGCTTCTGTGCACGCCAGGCGACGGCCTTGGTCGACCCATAAGCCTCGCCGGTGACCGTCCTCCAACTCGCTTTCGCCTCGCGCCCCTTGGCCTGTGCTTCCTTGCTGGCCGCGTCGAACCCAGACCGCAGGAACGGAGCGATCTGCTCGATCTTGGCTGGGTCGCAACCCTTGGCAGCCAAGCGAGCGGTGACCGACGGACCGTCCGTCTGCAGGCCCATCAGGCCGAACATGAACTGCCGGCGCTCGTTGGCGTCGAGTCTGGCGAAGCGCTGTGCGTCGAGACAGAACGAGACGGCGGCAGGCGGGCGGCCGTCTCCGGTGTGTTCGTGGGTTCCGTTGGGCAGGGTGATCGCCGAGCGCTCGCCGTCATGATCCACGACGGCATAGCCGACTTCGGCGCCGTCGGTCACGAGCTTCTGGTAATCCTTTTTCAAGGCGACGCGCACCGACTCGCCGGTGAGCGCATGGCGCACAGCCTCCTGGATACTGCTCTTGCCGGAGCCGTTCGGACCAGCGACGAGGCAGACCGGCTTGGTGAGCTTCAGGTCGACGTCGCGTGCGCCGAGGAAGCCCTTGGTCTGGATGCCGGTGATCTTCATGCCTTCCTCCCCTTGGCGTTCTTGCCTGCGTGGAACGTCCGGTATCCACGCAGCCATTCGATGACCAGCTCGCCGCTGATGACCGGACAGGCGCTCTCCGGCTTTCCCGCGGCGGCGGCCTCGTAGCCATCGTCGAAGGCCTGATTCCGTTCCTCCGCTGTAGGCCCGGTGTCGCTTGGCGCGGGCAGTCGGGGTACCTCGCCATCGATCGTCGTGCCGCGGTCGTTCTCGCTCTTGTCCATCCCGCCGCCATCGTTGTCGTGGTACTCGTGCCCGAGGTCGAGGCCGCGCTGATCGGCTTCGCCCTGGATTTCATCCATGCCGCCCGTGTGATCGCCGGCGTCCGCGACGACGATCAGGACGGCCTTGCCTTGGGCGTCGTAGAGCTCGTGCAGCGACTCGGCGCCGCGGCCGATCTTGATCACCGCCTTGGTTCCGTTCTTGATCGTGATCTGCTCGAGATCGCCGACCACCACCGTTCGCCCCTGGGAGGCCATCAGGTGGACGGCCATCCGGACGTTGCTGGTCACCCGGTCCCGGAGGCGGTCGATGATGTCCTCCTGCTTCCCCTTGGGCAGCTTGACCCACACATCGGGGAGCAGCCTGATCTCCTGGAGGAGGGCGGTCAGGAGATCCTTCCCAACGGTGTCGGCGGTCATGCCGAGTACGGCCTTGACGTCATCTGGTGCATTCATGCCATGTTGTCCTTTTGGTTGTTGGGTGGGGCGGCCGGTGCTGATCTCCGGCTTTAGGCGCCTCTATGCCGCGAAGTGCTTATCGAGGCCTATGCTGCTACTCGCTGCGCGTCAGCCTACGCATTCGCCCCGTTGGTGGTTACTCGATTCCCAGACCGCCGCGCTCGCGCCGCCGGCGCTGGCTCTCGGCCTGTTCTTCCTTCGCCAGTGACTCGGCAAGCGCCCGCTGGTATGCGCGTTCGTCGTCGTCCTGCGTCACGCCGACGGCCTCTGGAGCAGTGGCCTGCTGCGGGATGGTGACCGGTTGCTTGTGGTCGAGTTGCGCCGGAGCGCTATCCGCGCCTCCGGAGATCTCGCCCGTCTCCTGGTCGACTGATTCGCCAGGCGACAGGTTTAGCGCGACATCCTCCAAAGGAGCCGCCGCAGCGACGGCGTTGCCGTCAATGGCACTGGCGAACGCCAGGCTTTCGATGCTGATCGGCAGGTACTTGAACAGCCGGCGAAGCGCAGTCTTTCGGCCCATCTCGACGTAGTTGTCTGCCCACGGGCCGGTGATGATCGGGTTTCCTTGGGCATCCTTCTTTGCGCGGTTCTTTTCCGCCGCTTTGTCGCGGATGTAGTTCACTTCATCGGTGCTCATGAACTCGAACGAGTACCCGCCGCCGACGAGCTTTGCCACGGCGTAGAAGCCAACGACAGCCCCGCGGTCTTTCATCGCCGGGCGGTGCACAAGTTCCTCGTCAAGCCCGTATGCGAACCGGAACTCGTCGTTCTGGCATACCTCATGCGCAGCGATACTGACGATCTGCCCAGAGCGGCGAGCCAGATCCAGCATGCCCTTGTAGCCGATGATCACCTGCACCTGCGTCTCAACCGTGACCCACTGGCCGTCGCGCTTCTCGCGCTTGTCAAACGGCAACAGGTAAGCGTGCCCAAGCGGCGTGTTCGGTTCGAGGCCGAGCTGCGCGCAGGTCACGACCGATCCGAGCAGAGAAGAAAGGCTGGCGCCGGAGAGTTTCGGCGTTGTGCGCAGAGCGCCGAGGGCCAGCTTCAGCATGCGCTCGCTATCGAAGTGCTTCGGCAGCAGGGCTTCAAGCGTTCCCCTGTTCGCCTCGAAGAACCGTTTGACGGTGGCGCTTCCGGCTTCAGATGCGGTCTTGCGGGATGCCTCGGCCATCTCGCGTCCGGTCATGGTTGTTGCGACTGAGCGCAGTTGTGCAGTGGTCATGATTTTTCCTTGTGGCTACAGCTTGAGAAGCAGCGGCCGGTTGCCGGCAACTGTTTTGGTGTACCGCTCGATCAACTCTTGCGGCGCGTTCAGTTCTCCGGCAATCGCTTGCCAATCGGTTTTTCGGCTTTGCTTGTTGCTCTTCCACGTCGCGATCAGTCGTCCGTCGCGAAGCAGCAGCGCGGCATTGCCCATCGCCAACTTGATCTGGGTCGATATCCGATCGATCGCCGCCTCTGCGTGTTTTGCCGTCGTCTTCTGGAAGTGCAGTTCTCCGACCAGGCGCAGCAATTCGTCGTCAGCCTCGGCAACTTCTCCGAGATCCTTTGCGTACAACCACCGCACGTCTTCAGCCGTCTGCGGGTCTGGAGGATTGCGATCCTGTACGCGCTGCCAGAATGCAAGCTCCTTCGCGCGGATTCCGGCGATGGTTTCGTCGTCGCGAACAATCTCATGGATGCGCAGGTCGTCGGCGCCGATCAGTGCAGCAACGATGCACCGCCGACGCTTTGTGACCATCAGTCCATGCATGGCCTGTGCAGCGTAGTAGATCGGGATTTCGTCGCTTCCAGGTTCGCCCCATGCCTTCGCGGCGAACGGGTGCACGGTTTTTATTTCGACGTTGCACTGTTCGCCGTCGACCCCCAACTCAAGGTCAATTTCGGCGGCAAGGAACGTGAATTCTTTGTCCTGATACCGCCTGTTTCGTCTCATAACCTCAACGTCGTGATCTTGGTGCCGCAGTTCGTCGACAATCATCTCGACAACGACAGGCTCCCACCGCTTGCCGCGTGCGAAGATGCGCTGCTTCTGCGGCGTCACATCCTCGACGTATGCGCCGATCTTCTCCTGATACAGTTGGAAGGCGCTTTTCCACGGCGACACACCAATAATCGCGGCCGTGTCGCTGCCGCCGATAAACTGCGTGCGGTCGATGTCGCCGCTCATGACCACAGGCTCCCGGCCAAGTCGTGCGCGTTGAGGATGGCGATCCGGTAGGTCTGCCAGTCGCGGCGGCACACTGCCGCCTCCGCGCGGTCGATCTGCTCGCGGATTTCCCCCATCAGGTCCTGGGCCTGCTCGACTTCATCGGCTGGCTCGTCGTCGTTGCGCGGGTCGCCGTGATTTCCGATTGCTGGCCATGTGGCGCTGTCGCCGAATCCGGGCATGTGGCTCATTTCAGTATCTCAACGATGTCTTCGTCTTCTGGACGCCTGTTGCAACGAAACACCCATCCTTCATCAGTGCGCGACCCGAATTCCCCGTTCGGATACTTGACGCGGTGCGGGAACACGGTGTGGACGTAGGAATCGTTCGGCCCGACGTACTCCATGATCGTGCCGTGCTGCGTCAGGAGCTTGTCGCCAGGCTTGCACTGCCTCAGATCAACGCTCATGGCAGTAACCTTCCACACTGATCAATGCAGCCAGCCGCACCGCCTCGCGCGCATCCTCCATCTGGCTGCTGCGAAGGATCGCCAGCAGTTCTGCGTCGTCGCGGTATGCCCGCAGGCCGTCGAAGATGATCCAAGCCTTCTGCAAGGCGTCGCGCATCTGACGCATGGTCGCCCTGTCGGACTGCTTTGGCGGGAACGGGATTTCGAACCGCGCGCCGCTCAGGAACTCGGCGCAGTCTTCGTCGCAGAGCTGACGCGTGCCTTCGTACTCGCGGTCGAACTTGGTGGCTGTGAAATGCGCGCTCACAGGAACACCCCTATCACGGTGTCAAGAAGCGCGTACACCAGCACGGTGACGCTCAGGACAAACGCTACGACATCCCCGGGCCGTGGGTTGCCTTCCAGTTGCGGCGGCCGGCGCGACTCGAAGGCACGCTGGTTCGCGACCAGCTCGCGCACGCGCTCAGGACTCATCTTCACCTCCGTAGTTGATCGCGTGTCCGACGAGAATCGGGACGCCGACGCACAGGGCGAGGATAAGCAGGATTTCGAGCAACATGGCTGCCCCCTCAGCAGTACGGACGAAGAATGGTTAGCTTGCGCAGGTTCCCGTCAGCGTCCGGCGAGAGAACGACCTGCCCGGGCC
>JAKJEY010000152.1:5106-5346 GCA_022705165.1 Pseudomonadota bacterium | reverse complement strand
GCAGGGCGCCACTGCAGGCCGATGGTATAGATCGCCCAGACCAGCACGGCGCCGAGCATCCACAGATCGCCGACGTTGAAGCTGAGCGATGCCAGCGTCGTCATGTCGCCGCGCAGCACGATGGTCGCCACCCCGACGAATGACAGTACGACTCCGATTCCTTCGATGCGGCGGAGATGCTTTTTCAGGAACAGCCACGACAGCGCAATGGTGGCGATGGGGATGAAGGAATTGAGCAGC
>JAKJEY010000152.1:0-5082 GCA_022705165.1 Pseudomonadota bacterium | reverse complement strand
GGCATTGGTGGCGGCCGTGTATTGCAGGGCGACGTAGGCGAGCGTGTTGTAGCCGCCGACACCGAGCACGCCGAGAATCAGCACCGGCTTCCAGCCCTTGCACAGTTGCGGCCATTGCGCACGCAGGTGCGGCAGTGCCAGCGGCAGCACGAGGGCCAGTGCGATCGCCCAGCGCCAGAAGGCGAGCGTCATCGGCGGGATGTCGGCCCGGATGGCTCGGCCGAGCACCATGTTGCCGGACCAGAAAAGCGTCGTCAGCGTCAGTAGCAGATAGGGGTGGGTCAGTCGGTTCGACATGCGGTATGGGGATGTGGTCCGTGGCACGGGCAGCGATAAAGGCTGCGGGAAGGCCGCATTGTATAATCTCGCCATGGTTTCCGTCGTCCATTCGGTCGCCGCTCAGAGCGACCTCGAACAATCCCTGCAAACCCTGTGCGAAGGTCTCAACGCCGATGAGGGCAAGCTCCTCCGCGAGGCGGAGGCCTTTGCACGCGAGTTCTATGGCGAACACACCCTCGGCAGCGGCGAAGGCGTCTGGTCGCACGCGCTCGGGATGGCGCTCATCCTCTGCGGCCTCAAGCTGGATGCCGATAGCCGCCTGGCGGCATTGCTCTTCGCGATCCCGACCTACGACGAGCACGGGCTCGAGAAGATCGAGGCCCGCTTCGGGCGTGCCGTCGCGCATCTGGTCAGCGGCATCTCGCGGCTGAACCGCCTGCGGCCGATCACCCGCGATTTCGTCGCCGACGCCGCGGAAAGCCCGGCGGAAATGAAGGCGCAGATCGAAGTGCTGCGCAAGATGCTGCTGGCGATGGTCGAGGACATCCGCGTCGTCCTGCTGCGGCTGGCCTCGCGCACGCAGACGCTGCGCTACTACGCGGCGAACCCGGACGACCTCCGTGCCCAGGTCGCTCGCGAGACACTGGAACTCTATTCGCCGCTCGCGAACCGCCTTGGCGTCTGGGAACTGAAATGGGAGCTGGAGGATCTCTCCTTCCGCTTCCTGCATCCCGATACCTACAAGAAGATCGCCAGGCAGCTCGACGAGAAGCGGCTGGAACGCGAACAGTTCATCACCGATGCGATCGAGCGGCTGCGCAGCGAACTGGCGGCGGTCGGCATCCACGACGCCGAGATCTACGGGCGGCCGAAGCACATCTACAGCATCTGGAACAAGATGCGGAAGAAGGGCGTCGAGTTCTCGGAGGTCTACGACGTCCGTGCGCTGCGTGTGATCGTCGACGACATCAAGCAGTGCTACACGGCGCTCGGCATCGTGCATAACATCTGGACGCCGATTCCGAAGGAGTTCGACGACTACATCTCGAACCCCAAGGGCAACTACTACCGCTCGCTGCATACCGCGGTGCGTGCTCCCGACGGACGCAGCCTGGAGGTGCAGATCCGCACCTGGGACATGCACAAGCATGCCGAGCTCGGCGTCGCCGCGCACTGGCGCTACAAGGAAGGCAGCAAGGCCGGCGGCGAGGACAACTACGACGACAAGATCGCGTGGTTGCGGCAGCTGCTGACCTGGAAGGACGAAGTCTCGGATTCCTCGGACTGGGTGGCCCACTACAAGCAGGCGGCACTCGACGAAACGATCTACATCATGACGCCGCAGGGCCGCGTGGTCGATCTGCCGCGCGGGGCGACACCGGTCGACTTTGCCTATCGGGTGCATACCGATCTCGGTCACCGTTGCCGCGGCGCCAAGGTCGACGGTGCGCTGGTGCCGCTGAATACGGCGCTGGAGACGGGGCAGCGCGTCGAGATCGTTTCCGCCAAGGAAGGCGGTCCGTCACGCGACTGGCTGAACCCATCGCTCGGCTATCTGATCACGCAGCGTGCCCGCTCGAAGGTGCGTGCCTGGTTTGCCAGCCTGGCGCTGGAAGAGACGCTTGCCGAAGGGCGCACGGTGGTCACCAAGGAGCTGCAGCGACTCGGGCATACCGGGATCAGCATTGACGAACTGGCGCACCGGCTCGGCTTCCCGAAGGCAGACGACCTGTTCATCGCCGCGGGCCGCAATGAACTGTCGATGCGGCAGTTCCAGGTGGCCGTGCGCGGCAATGACGATGCACCGCCGGACGATGCCCCGCCCGTTTTCGAACCGCGGCGGCGTACCGCTTCCGACGCCGATCGCGGCATCCTGATCGTCGGCGTCGACAAGCTGCTGACGCAGCTCGCGCGTTGCTGCAAGCCGGCGCCGCCAGATGACATCCACGGTTTCGTGACGCGCGGCAAGGGTGTTTCCATCCATCGCGTCGACTGCCCGAATTTCGTGCATCTCGCCGCCCTGCATCCGGAACGCGTCATCGAAACCGAGTGGGGCGGTCAGACCAGCGGCTCCTTCCCCGTCGACATCGTGGTCGATGCGCACGATCGCCAGGGCCTGCTGCGCGACGTTTCGGATGTGTTCGCCCGCGAACGGATCAACGTCATTGCCGTCAATACGCAGTCGAAACAGGAGCGGGCGCACATGGCCTTCACCGTGGAAGTGTCGAACCTGCAGCAGCTGAATCGCACGCTCAGCCAGGTGCACGAGGTTTCCGGCGTCGTCGGTGTCAGGCGCGCCTGAGCGATGCATCCGCATCGCGAGGAAGTACTCTTGGGGTGCGCCTGAGCGACACGCAACACACGGTGCCGGGAAATGCCTGCGGGGCTGGCCTGAGCCGGCTCAGGCACTGCTCCCGGGTTTCAGCGCCTCGATGAGCTGGCACTGCGCACAGCGTGCCGGCGTCTTGCCGGTGCGCCGCTTGCGCAGATAACTGCCGTTCGCTTTCATCTCCCAGGCCTGCACGTTGTCCGTGAGGTAGGCCTGCAGGCCTTCACTGATTACCCGGCGCTTCAGCTTGCGGTCGAGGACAGGGAAGGCGAGTTCGATGCGTCGGAAGAAATTCCGCTCCATCCAGTCGGCACTCGACAGATAGACATTTTCCTTGCCGCCGGCATAGAAGTAGAAGATGCGGTGGTGTTCGAGGAAGCGGCCGATGATCGAGCGGACGCGGATGTTCTCGGAAAGCCCCTTGATGCCGGGACGCAGCGCACAGACCCCACGTACGACAAGGTCGATCTTTACCCCCGCCTGCGAAGCTTCGTAGAGCGCGGCAATCGTTTCGGGTTCAAGCAGGGAGTTCATCTTGGCGATGATGCGTGCGCGCTTGCCGGCAAGCGCGGCCCGGGTTTCGCTCTCGATGGCGGCGACGATGTTCGCGTGCAGCGAGAACGGTGCCTGCCAGAGATGGTTGAGGGCCTGTGCCCGGCCGAGGCCGGTCAACTGCTTGAAAACCTCGTTCACGTCGGCGCCGATGCTCTCGTTGCAGGTGAGCAGGCCGAAGTCTGTGTAGAGGCGCGCCGTCCGCGGGTGGTAGTTGCCGGTGCCGAGGTGGACATAGCGGCGCAGCAGCTTGCCGTGCTTGCTCTCCTCGCGGCGCACGATCATCAGCATCTTGGCATGCGTCTTGTAGCCGACAACGCCATAGACGACATGTGCTCCGACCTCCTCGAGCTTGGTCGCCCAACCGATGTTCGCCTCCTCGTCGAAGCGCGCCATCAATTCGACGACGACCGTCACTTCCTTGCCCGCCTGGGCTGCACGCAGGAGCGAGCGCATCAGCACGGAATCGGTGCCGGTGCGGTAGACGGTCATCTTGATCGCCACGACCTCAGGGTCGGTCACCGCGGCTTCGAGCAGCTCGATCACCGGCGTAAAGCTCTGGAACGGGTGGTGCAGCAGGATGTCACCGGCACGGATGGCGGAAAATATCGTCGGCTTCTTCGTCAGTACGGCCGGTGTGCCGGGTGTGAACAGCGGAAACTTCAGGTCCGGGCGGTCGACGCTGTCCGGTACCTGCATCAGGCGGACAAGGTTGACCGGGCCCTCGACGCGATACAGCTCGCGTTCGTCGAGCCCGAACTGCTCGAGCAGGAAACGCGTCATTTCCGGCGAGCAGTTCTCCGCAACTTCGAGGCGGACGGCGTCGCCGAAATGGCGCTGCGGGAGTTCGCCCTGGATCTTCGTACGCAGGTTCTTGATTTCCTCCTCGTCGACGAAAAGGTCGGAGTTGCGCGTGACGCGGAACTGGTAGCAGCCCTTGACCTCCATGCCGGCAAAGAGATCGCCGACGAAGCCGTGCAGGATCGACGACAGAAACACGAAGCCGTGGCGGCAGCCGGCCAGCGCTTCGGGTAGCTGGATAACGCGTGGCAGCATGCGTGGCGCCTGCACGATGGCGGCCCCCGAGCTGCGCCCGAAGGCATCCTTGCCTTCGAGTTCGACCGCGAAATTGAGGCTCTTGTTGAGGACGCGCGGGAAGGGATGCGACGGATCGAGGCCGATCGGTGTCAGCACCGGCATCACTTCCTTCTGGAAATAGTCGTGAATCCACTCCCGTTGCGCCTCGGTCCAGGCACTGCGCCGCAGGAAACAGATGCCTTCGTCGGCCAGCCGGGGAAGGATGTCGTGGTTGAACAGTTCGTACTGCTCCTCGACCAGCGCATGTGCCTCGTCGGCAATCAGGCGATAGGCTTCCTTGGCGGATTTTCCGTCGGTGCTGCGGGCGCTGGAATTGAGCTTGATCTGCTCCTTGAGCCCGGCGGCACGAATCTCGAAGAATTCGTCGAGGTTGCTGCTCACGATGCACAGGAAGCGCAGCCGTTCGAGCAGGGGGGCCTCGGGATTCTGGGCCTGCGCGAAGACGCGGCGGTTGAAGGCGAGAAGGCCGAGTTCGCGGTTCAGATAGTTTTCCGGCGGGAAACTATGGCGACGGGAACGGAGCAGGGAAGGGCGCGGGCTCATCGGTCTAGGGGCGATTCGATTCGGACTGTTGGCAGATCGCGAAGTATGTTGCATCGATGTTACGCGAATATTTCAATGTCTTCAGCGTCTCCGGGCCGGCGTGTGTGCGGTGCTAGAATTGGCCATCATCGACTGGAGAAGCGCCTTGCAGGTGGGTTACGAACTGATTGCAGCAGTGGATCTCGGGTCCAACAGCTTCCGGCTGCAGGTCGGCCGGGTCGTCGGTGACCAGATCTACCCGCTCGATGCGATCAAGGAGTCGGTACGGCTCGCCTCCGGGC
>JAKJEY010000151.1 GCA_022705165.1 Pseudomonadota bacterium | reverse complement strand
GTCGCACGCGGCGATTTCAGCGGGCGCCTGCAAATTGCCGGGGATGACGAATTTTCGCGGCTTGCAGATGCCTTCAACGACATGTCCGCGAGGCTGAACCAGAGGTTTCACCTGCTGAAGACGCTCGGCGAACTCGACAGATCGATCCTTGCCACCCCCGAGAAAACCGTCGTCATTCGTCGCCTCCTGGATCGCATACGCGATGCGGTCGAATGCGACGAGGCGGGAGTGCTTGACGAGAACCGGAGCCTGCGAAAGTTGCTGAGTGACGACATGGTGCAGCTAATCGTCTTTCCGGCAATCGTCGAAGAGAAACTCGATAGTGCCTTGCTGCTCGCGTACCGCAACTCCCCCGGCGAAGAAACGGAAGCGACCAACGCGGGCCGCAGCCTTGCAGACCGACTCGTCGCGACCGCGACCAGCATATCGATGGGCAACAAGCTCTACCATCAGGCAAATTACGATGCGCTGACCGACCTCCCGAACCGTTCGCTCCTGCACGACCGGATGGACCAGGCACTGTTGCGAGCCACCAGAGAAGGTCTTGCGGTAGCGCTTGTCATGGTAGACCTGGACCGCTTCAAGGACGTCAACGACAGCCTGGGACATGCCGCGGGCGACAACCTCCTCGTCGAATGTGCCCGCCGGATGCAGGGCATTGCAAGGCACACCGATACCGTAGCGCGTTTCGGCGGCGACGAATTCGTCCTGCTGATTCCGGATCTTCCGCGCGCCGCGGCGACCACGATCGTTGACCGCATCGCCTCTACCCTGAGCAATGTACTCGCCGACCCGGTCGATCTCGGCATTCGCAAGGTCAGCGTTCCAGCCAGCATCGGCGTGGCGATGTTTCCCGCTAACGGATCGGATATTCATGAACTGGTGAAGAACGCCGATGCCGCGATGTATGAATCGAAACGCCAGCACCACGGACGCTATCGTTTCTACTCCGAGGAAATGAACGCCGAAATCCAGTCCCGATTCGAGATGATCCAGGAACTGGGCAGCGCAATGGAGAAGAACGAATTCTTCCTTGTCTACCAGCCGAAGATCGACGCCCTGACGGGTCGGGTCGTCGGTGCGGAAGCATTGATTCGCTGGGCCTCTCCGCGACTCGGACTGGTCTCTCCGCTGAAATTCATCCCGCTGATCGAGGAAATCGGTCTCGAGTGCCGCCTTGGTCAGTGGGTGATCAATACCGCCTGCCGCCAGATCGCCGACTGGATTGCCTCCGGCAATGAGCCGATGCAAGTGTCCGTCAACATTTGCCCGGCCCATTTTCGTTCGAGCGATCTCGTACCCGATGTCATCGACGCACTTTCCCGCCACCGGCTGTCACCAAACCTGTTGGAACTGGAAATACTGGAGTCGTCGGCAATCGGCGAGACGGAGGCGATTCACGACGCACTGCAACGCCTACGCGCCCTGGGGGTGGGCGTGGCACTCGACGATTTCGGAACCGGGTACTCGTCGCTCGTCTATCTCACGAAACTGCCTGCAACGACGCTCAAGATAGATCGCGCCTTCATCATCGATCTGCAGGACAACGCTCACCAGCGGGCGATCGTTGGCCAGATCATTTCGCTGGCCAGAGTCCTCGACTTCAAGGTGGTGGCGGAAGGGGTCGAAACCGGGATACAGGCAGATCTTCTTGTGAAGATGGGGTGCGATATCTTCCAGGGCTATTTCTTCAGCAAGCCGCTGCCGCCGGAAAGCTTTCTCGATTACTGCGAGCAGTCGGCGACGCGATCGCTCACGGTCAGTCCCCAGTAACCCATCCCTGACCGGCACTTGCCGCAACAATCGGAGCCGCCCCCCTGCTGGTGAAATCCAGCGGGGGTGTCTCGTTTTCAGGGCCCGGGTAACCGGAGCAGTTTCATGCAGACATCGTTCAGAAGATGTTCGCGACCAGCTGGAACATCAGGGAATAGCGGCTCGGCGTCTCGTCCGGCACCTTGTCGAACATGTATGAGAGGGTTGTCTTCGTCGTCACGTGCTTGCCGATTGCCGTGGTGAAACCCCAGCCGGCGCTGGTCAGTTGCTCGTAGTTGCGCAAGGTCGAATTGGGGGGGCGGTACGGCCGAACATGGCCGAAGTCGACGAAGAAGAAGCCGCTGGCCAGCATCTGCGTCACACCGTCGCCGAGCGTGGTCGAGCCCATCGGATGATGCAGCTCGGCGGACAGCGTATAGCCGATATCGGCGGAATAGGTCCCCACGGGATAGCCGCGCACGGTCCCCTCGCCACCGATGATGAACTGCTCGCTCGACGGCAACAGCTTGCGGCCGGTGTTCTGGAACGACAGGGCTCCGACGGCGGACCACTGGTCGGCCAGCGTCTGCTGGCGGCGCAGCCAGCCGCGCCCGTACCAGTACTCGCGGTGATTGTTCAGTTTCGAGCTGCCACCGGTATAGCTGTAGCTGCCGACCCAGTAACCACCGGCATCGGCATGCTGGACTTCGGCGCCGACATTGCCATCGACCGTCTCGGTCCGGTTGATGAAGACGCCGCTGATCCAGTTGTCGTTGCGCCGCGTCTTGGCGCCGCCGAGCAGGTCGATCTGGCTCTGCCGGCTGACGTAGAGCGGCTGCCGCAGCGAGAGGATGGTACTGCGCGATTCGCCGGTAATGTCGAGCGACGCAAAGTCGCCATGCCGGATCTGCGTGTAGTCCAGGTAGTGGGCCAGGGTCGCCCGGCCTCCCGATGTATTGAAGGGAACCGCGTAGCTGACCGAATAGCTCTGCTGGCCGCCCGACTGCGTCGTCGATAGTGAAAATTCGTCGCGATAGCCGAACAGGCTGTGGTTGAAGTAGGTCATTCCCCCCCGCCCTTCGCCCGTCGTACGACTGCCGTTGTTGTCGACGAAGGTGCGCAGCAGGTGTCGGGGCGGCTCGCTGGCCTCGACCTTGAGGTCTGTCGTCGCGAAGCTCGTTCCCGGCTTGAGCTCGGCCTGCAACTGCACATCATTGGTACGGTTGAAACGCAGCAGATCATCCTCGAGCCCGGGCAGGTCGACGAGGTCGCCGGCTTTCATGCCGATGCGGTCCGTGATGTAGGTGCCGGCCGTCGAGGTATTGCCTTGCAGCAGGATGCTGCCCAGCCGCCCTTCGACCAGCCTGATCTCGACCACCCCTGAAGAGACGTTCTGCGGCGGGATAAGTGCCTGTGCCGTGACGACCCCGCGCTTCCGGTACGCATCGTTGATTGCGGCGGCAAGCCCCTGCAATGCCGATAGCGTCTGTTCCCGGCCTTCGTAGGGACGTGCGAAATCTCTCAGTTCGGCGGCACTGAAAATCTCGGACGCGCTGAAGCGGATTTCACGGACGAGGAAGCGGACTGCATTGGGATCCTCCTTGACGGCAGGCTTGAGCGCCGGCACATCGATTTTCGGCTCCGCGGCACGTTGCTGCTCGATGCGCTCGATCTGCCGGCGTCGCTCTTCCTCGTCGATGCGCAACTGCTGCAATGCGCCGGGGCTGACCACCTGAGCCAGCGCCGGCCCCGTCGCGAGCGCGGCCATGAGGAGCACTGCCGGTTTCATTTGGCTTCGCAATCTGCAGCACCTTCTGGACACGGACCACCATCCTTCTCGTTCAGGGAAACCGCCGGAATCTCGTAGCGGACATTATCGCCCGCCGCATCGTCGACAACCACCTCCGGGTTCAAAGCCGGGTTCATGTCGTTGCGGATATCGGCGAAGGTGCTGCCCACCTGTTCCAGGGAACTCGTGTTGTTGCCATTCGAGGAAATTACCTCGTGTGCGGGGTCGCGCCAGATCGCCAACGCGTCGGTATAGACGTGATTGGTGACCAGGCCGAGACCAAAGGTCGGCCCACCGGTATAGAGCTGCACATCGTAGCCCTGCAACGCCCACGAGGTCTGGTCGATCAGCATGTTCGTCTGCGGATTGGTGACCGTCATCCGCTGACCGACGTACATGCCATCCACCCACAGATCACCCTGCGGCACATTGATCGCCCCGTTGACCGCCGACACGGAGGTGAAGTGGAACGCCGTCGGCGACGACAGGTCGAGATTCACGTTCGATGCCGGACCGCCGCCGAAACCACCGACGCTGCCGCCATGCACGCCGCTCCCGGTACCGGTCACACTCGCGGTAATCCGGTCGCTGGCCAGATCGAGCGTCGTGCCGACAGTGATCTGATCGACCGATACCGCAACCGGCGCCGAGATATTGACTCCCTGCGCACTGGAAACACTCGCCAGATCGACGCTTCCTGCCGCAGAGGCCAGAATGACGCCCGTCGCCGGGTTGCTCGGATCGGTGCCGCTCGCGGCACCAGTGCTCGTCACCGAATTGCCGGTGATATCGCCACCGGCAGTGATCTGCACGCGATCACCCGCCGTCACGGCCAGGATATTGACCGAATCCTGCACCGCGAGATCGACGACGCCACCGGTCGACGTCGCCTGCAGGTTGAGCAGGCGGACATCGAGCGGATCGGCACCGATGCCGAGCGGCGCCGAGATCGTCAGCTGTGCTGCGGGCGGCGTGTCGGCAATGATGTCGAGGCGTGTGTCGCCGTTGTCGAGAATGCGGCCGAAGCGGCTGACGACGCTGATCGCACTGGTCGTCGCATTCCCGGTCTCGATGCCGGTGATGAGGGCATCGCCGACGCGCGGAACGCGCATCGTCTCTGCACCTGCCCCGGGAGCCCCGTTGGCTTCGATTTCGACCTCACCGGTATCCACCCGGATTCTGGCGGCATCGCCGGCGGCGTATCGATTCGCATACGCGACATCCTCCGGGGTGGTCGCAATCGACTGCATCCGGTTCGCATCTTCCATGAGCAGCGTGCCGACCTTCACGGTCACCTTCTGGGTCGTGGCATGAACATCCGCCATCGGCGTCAGTGTTGCCAGGCCCCCGGCGAAGATATCGATCGGCCCTGCCGCATCGACGATACCGTCGATCGTGACCGCGTCATCGGCGGCAATCCGGATGGCATCGCCTGCGGTGACGGCATTGTGCCCGGACCGCCGGCAGGGCCGTGCAGGTAGATCGCGTCACCCGCCGTCGCCTCGATGTTGCCACTCAGCAGCGTACCGATGTTGGTGCCGACACTGAGGGGCTGATTGGCATTGATGTCGCCGATCGACCCCTGCAGCGCGACGAGTTGAACCGTACCGCCCAGAATATCGAGACCGGTATTCGGGTGCGCATCGAGGATCGATCCGGTTTCACTCGCCAGCTTGATGCGTTCGCGCGAGAAGATGCCGCCGACCTTCACATCATCGGTGTCGGAAATATTGACTGCCCCGGCAGAACGGGCGGTGACACTGCCGTAGCTGTCGGAGGCCGCGGCGCTGCCCTGACGCAAATTGACACGCAGCGGCA
>JAKJEY010000150.1:350-5395 GCA_022705165.1 Pseudomonadota bacterium | reverse complement strand
CTCAAGACGAGTGCCGAGCGCTTCCAGCCGCGGCCCGTACGCACCCAGGCGCTCGACGCAAGCCGTGTCGCTGTTGTCGACGGCCTCGCCGGCGGCGAGCGGGTTGTCGTCCAGGGTACGGCGCTGCTCAACCAGGTGCGCTGAAAATGGCCACGACACTCTTCTCGCGCATCGTCGAAAAAAGTCTCTCACAGCGCCTGCTGGTGCTGGCTGCGGCCATCGTCCTCATCCTCTATGGCGCCCTCGTCGTACAGAAGACGCCGGTCGATGTCTTTCCCGACCTCAACAAGCCGACCGTGACGCTGATGACCGAAGCCGGCGGCATGGCGCCGGAGGAAGTGGAAGCGCTGATCACCTTCCCGATCGAGACAGCGATGAACGGCATGCCCGGCGTCGCCTCGGTACGTTCGGTATCGTCGGCCGGACTCTCCTTCGTCTACGTGCAGTTCGACTGGGGCACCGAGATCTACCGTGCCCGGCAGATGGTCGCCGAACGCCTCTCGCTGGTGCAGGCGCAGCTGCCGACCGGCGTCGTCGCCCACATGGGGCCGGTGGCATCGATCATGGGCGAGATCCTGCTCATCGGAATTCCAATATCTGCGCCCGTCGAGATGCCCAACGGCGCCGGCCCGGAGGTGGTCCGCATGCAGGCGATGGCGGCACGCGAATACGCCGACTGGGTGCTGCGGCCGCGCCTGCTCACGATCCCCGGCGTTGCCCAGGTCATCCCGATCGGTGGCGAGGTCCGCCAGTTCCAGGTGCAACCGGATACCGCGCGCATGGCAGCCCTCGGCATCACGCTCGACCAGATCGAAGGGGCGCTGCGCGGCTTCGCCGCCAACACCAGCGGCGGCTTCCTCGAATTGAATGCCCGTGAGTACCTGATCCGCAACCTCGGTCGCACCAGCCGACTGGAGGACCTGCAGCGGCTGCCACTGACCACCAAGAACGGCCAGCCGATCCTGCTTGCCCAGGTCGCCGCCGTTGGCTTCGCGCCGGCGATCAAACGCGGCGATGCCGGTCTCAATGGTCAGCCGGCAGTAATCCTTGCCGTACAGAAGCAGCCCGCCGCCGACACCGTGGCGCTGACGCGGCAAGTGGAAACGGCCCTGGCAGAAATGCAGGCTGGCCTGCCTGCGGGACTCGCGGCACCGCGCATCACCTTCCGCCAGGCGGATTTCATCGAGGCCAGCATCCGCAACCTCGAACTCAAGCTCGCCGCCGCCGCCGTCTTCGTCGCTGCCGTGCTCTACCTCTTCCTCGGCAACCTGCGCGCGACGCTGATCTCGCTCACCGCGATCCCGGTATCCATCCTCACCGCGGCACTGGTCTTCCGCTATTTCGGGCTGTCGATCAACACGATGACGCTCGGCGGGCTCGCCATCGCCATTGGCGAATTGGTCGATGACGCGGTGGTCGACCTCGAGAACATCATCCGCCGCCTGCGCGAGAACCGGCAACGGGCCGTGCCGGAGCACCCGCTGCGCGTCATCGTTAGCGCCTCGAACGAGGTCCGTTCCGGCATCGTCGTGTCGACACTGATCATCGCGCTGGTGTTCGTGCCGCTCTTCGCACTGCCGGGACTGGAGGGGCGCTTCTTCATCCCGCTCGGGGTCGCTTACCTGACCGCAATCCTTGCCAGCCTGGTCGTCTCGATCACGCTGACGCCCGTAATGGCCTGGTACCTGCTGCGCCACGGCGAAGCGTCGATCCATGGCGACACCCGCTTCGTCGCCTGGCTGAAAGCACATTACCGGCGCTGGCTGGACGCGGCGCTGGCGCAGCGCACGCGCATCATCGGTGCCGCTGCCGTCGCTGCCGTGCTGGCTGCAGCGAGCGTACCCTTCTTCGCGACCACCTTCCTGCCGACCTTCAACGAAGGGGCCGCCTTTGTCGGCCTGCGCCTGAACCCGGGCATCACACTCGCTGAATCCGTGAAGATCGGCGCACTGGCAGAACAGCTGGTGCGCGACGTCCCGGAAGTCACCCATGTTGGCCGTCGCTCCGGCCGTGCCGAACTCGACGAGCACGCCGAGGGCGTACACGTTTCCGAACTCGACATGCGCCTGAAGCCCGGCCGCCCTCCCTCGGCCATCTATGCCGACCTGCGCGCAAGGCTCGCCTCGCTGCCGGCAGCGATCAGCATCGGCCAACCGCTTTCGCACCGCATCGACCACATGCTCTCCGGCGTGCGTGCACAGATCGCCATCCGCATCGTCGGCGACGATCTCGACGTGCTGCGCGGCGAAGGCGCAGCACTCCGCGAACGGCTCGCCGCCATCCCGGGCCTCGCTGATCTCGAACTGGAAAAGCAGGTACTGGCGCCGCAGATCAAGGTGCGCGTCGACTATGCGCGTGCCGAGCAGCACGGCGTTTCGCCGGCAATGCTGCTGCGCCAGCTGCAGACGCTGATCGATGGCGAACAGCTCGGCCAGGTGATCGAAGGCGCGCGCCGCTTCGCGCTGGTGCTCCGCCTGCCGGAGGAAGCACGCGGACTGACGGGGCTCGCCAACCTGATGATCGAGACACCGAGCGGCCGTGTGCCGCTCTCGCGTGTGGCCACGATCGAGGATGGCGACGGCCCCAACCAGATCAGCCGCGACAATGGCCGCCGGCGCATCGTCCTCTCGGCGAACGCCCAGGGCCGCGCGCTCTCCGATGTCGTTTCCGACGTCCGCCGGGTCGTCGCCGACACGAAGCTGCCTGCCGGCTACTTCATCACCCTCGACGGCCAGTTCCGCGCACAGGAGGAAGCCGCCCGCATCATCGGCGTGCTGGCGCTGATTTCGCTCGGCCTGATCTTCGTCGTCCTCTACAGCCGCTACCGGTCCGCCATCCTTGCCGCACTGGTCATTGCCAACGTGCCGCTGGCACTGATCGGCAGCGTCATCGGCCTGTGGCTCTCCGGGCAACCACTGTCGATCGCCACGCTGATCGGCTTCATCACCCTCGCCGGCATCGCCACCCGCAACGGCATCCTCAAGCTTTCGCACTACGCGAACCTGGTGCGTTTCGAGGGTGAGACCTTCGGTCGGCAGCTCGTACTCCGCGGCTCGCTCGAACGCCTCACGCCGGTGCTGATGACGGCCCTGGTCGCGGCCTTTGCACTGGCACCGCTGCTCTTCGAGGCGGAAGCACCCGGCACCGAGATCCTGCACCCGGTGGCCGTCGTCATCTTCTCTGGATTGATTTCCTCCACCCTGCTAGATGCCTTCGTGACGCCGGCGCTGTTCCTCGCCTTTGGAGAAAAGCCACTGGCCCGGCTACTCGAATCGCATCAAGGCGAAACCTTCTGATCCTCTCTTTTAAGGAGCACACCATGCACAAGATTCTTCTCACAATGACTGCAATCGCAGCGCTTGCCGGCAGCCTGCCGGCCATCGCTCATGAAGACCATGGCAAATCGCAGTACGGTGGCGTAATCGCAGAGGGCGGGCACTATCAGGCGGAACTGGTCGCCAAGCCCGACCGCCTGACGCTCTTCATCACCGAACACGGAAAGCCGCTGCCGACTGCCGGCGGCTCAGCGAAACTCACCCTGCTTGCCGGCGGCCAGAAGACCGAGGTCAACCTGCCGCCGGCGGGCGACAACCGATTCGAGGCCAAGGGCAGCTTCAACATTCACGAAGCGAAGGCCGTCGCCGCGCTGAACGTCCCCGGCAAACCCGCCAAAACCCTGCGCTTCACGCTCGACGCGCACGGCAAACATTAGGGTCTGTTCAGATTCACTCGGTGGATTGCGTTATCCCGGCATGCGAGCGACTGCTAGGCGCGAGGCGCAGGGAATGGTCGCTCCCTTCCCAAGCCTCGCAACAACGCAGACGCCGCATGCCGGGATAACCCGGAGGGCAAGGGGCTGGCGGGGCGCATCGCTGTGTTGCCGGTCGCTTGTGCAGATCACTGCACCGCGCGCCCGGCGCCTTGCGCTGCATCCCCGCCAACCCCTTGCGCAACCACCGAGTGAATCTGAACAGACCCTAAGGAAGCAATCATGAAACGACCGCTCGCCATCCTGCTGACCACGCTCGCGTTCGCCGCCGGCGCTGCCGAACTGCCGCAGGTCGAGATCTACAAGAGCCCTTATTGCGGCTGCTGTGCCGAATGGGCAAAGCACATGGCCGACAACGGGTTCAGGGTCAAGTCGATCGATGTCGAGGACGTCCCGGCGGCGCGCGCCAGGCTCGGCATGCCCGAGCGCTACGGCTCCTGCCACACGGCCCGGATCGGCAACTACGTGGTCGAGGGCCACGTGCCTGCCGAAGACATCAAGCGATTGCTCAAGGAACAACCGAAGGCCGTCGGCCTTGCAGCACCCGGCATGCCGGCTGGCTCACCGGGCATGGAGAGCGCGAGGAAACAGCCGTATGACGTTCTGCTGGTCGATCGCAAGGGCAAGGCCAGGGTGTTCGCGAAGCATTAGGGCTTCGGGCTCGCGTAGAATCGGCAGTTCGACCCAACGACCCTGCGGAGGAAACGCGATGCTCAAGCGCACCGGCATGACCCTGATCCTGATGGCAACCGCAGTCGGCGCCGAGGCTGCGGGCTTTTCGCTGACGAGTACCGACATCAGGCCGCGCGCAACCATCAAGGACGCCCAGGTCTTCAACGGTTTCGGCTGCAGCGGCGCGAACATCTCGCCGGCACTGGCCTGGAAGAACCCGCCCAAGGGCACGAAGAGCTTTGCGCTGCAGGTCCACGATCCAGACGCGCCGACCGGTGGCAGCGGCTGGTGGCACTGGGTCGTCATCAACATTCCGGCAGCGACGGGCGCACTTCCGAGCGGCGCCGGCAAGGCGGACGGAAGCGGATTGCCGGCCGGTGCCGTCCAGATCAACACCGACTTTGGCGGTCCCGGCTGGGGCGGCCCCTGCCCGCCCGTCGGCGACACGCCGCACCGCTACAACTTCACGCTGCACGCGCTCAAGGTCGACAAGCTGGAATTGCCGCCGGGTGCCACGGCGGCGCTGGCCGGCTACATGATCAACGCCAACAGCATCGGCAAGGCAAAACTGACCGGCCTCTACGGCCGCAGAAAATAGTGGTGA
>JAKJEY010000150.1:0-309 GCA_022705165.1 Pseudomonadota bacterium | reverse complement strand
CGTCCGCGACGATGCCTGCCCATGTGGCAGCGGCCTCGCCTACGCGCGCTGCTGCGAACCCTGCCATTGCGGCACCGCTGCTGCGACGGCGGAAGCCCTGATGCGCTCCCGCTACAGCGCCTACGTGCTCAATCTGCACGACTATCTCCGAGACACCTGGCACCCCGATACCCGCCCTGCTGAATTCGACGATGCCCCACTGCACTGGCTGGGGCTCGACGTAAAACGCCACCTGCAACAGGACGACACGCACGCCATCGTCGAGTTCGTTGCCCGCTACCGCGCCAATGGCCGTGGTCACCGATTGCA
>JAKJEY010000014.1:363-25517 GCA_022705165.1 Pseudomonadota bacterium | reverse complement strand
CCCCTTGCTCGATGCGAAGTTGTTCCCTGAGTCCATGACCAATGCTGGAGCCGCCATAGAGCATTTTGACTCCGCAGGAATGAAGGTGACAGCAATCGAATTGCATCCAATGATGGGGCAAACCGAACTCCACCTAGAAACTAATGACAGCGAGAAGGCTGCCAAGGTATGGCCGGAACCAGTGGCTGAGATTATCGTGCGAGCTATCCTGTTGGGCAGATCTAAGTTTGATTTCCCCACAGACGAGGCTGCTGCGAGGCTCGTTATAACGCAAACGGAGAACTGGATTGCCGCGATCCGCGAAGCCCTTAATGATGCCGTATCCGCCTCGGCTGCCGGATCAGGCTACGAGGATGCTGTAAGGGTGGATGTGTTCTCGTTGCTTGGTATCCACTCAACGTCACTTGAGAAGTCATTGCCACGCAAGATTGCCTTTTGATGGTCGAATGAACAAACGGAGGCAATGCGCCCCCGTTTGTTCAACACCTTTGCGGAACGGCTAGCCTGCGGGCGCCGTTTTTGTTTTTCCGTGATCGGAAGGTGAAAGTAGGGCGTAGGGCGAGGATGGCCTGGGTCAGGCCTTCGGTTCGATCGGGCAGACGCCGGATACGACCTGAAGGTCGTTGTCGCCGGCAAAATTGAGCAGGAACCGGTAGGCCATCGGTTCGACCTCGTGCAGGCGACCGTCGACGAAGACGGCCTTTTCGCCGCTGTAGTCGCCCGGACCGACGTACGGGGAGTATTTCATCTTCTTTTCGGCACCGAAGGCCGACATCACGCCACACAGTCGCTCGGCCCAGTCGCTGGGGCGGAATTTCCTTCCTTCCTTGGTCAGACCAAGAATGATGAAGGTGTGATTGAGCGAGTCGGTGGAATCGGTCATGTCTTGGCGGCTTGCCCGCTTATTTTCATGCGCTACGGAAGCGCTCTTCGGCCTGTGGAAAGTGGTCTTCTGTCTCGTCGCGGATTCTATCAGAAAGCGTCTCCGGATGCCCGTGGAATCTACCCTTGCTCAATAATCCTGATTTTCAGGCATTAAAAAACAATGGTCTACGTTGCATTCGTAGAAATGACTGCATATACTCAATCCATCTCGTTGATGAGTGGAGGTATTTATGCATGCACCGGCAAGCATGAAATATGGCTTTCGCATCCGGACGCGCTCCGGTGCGGTCGTCGATAATCTGCTCATTTTCGGGCGCGACGATTCCGAGGCTGAACGCAAGTTGCGCCAGATGTACATGGGGTGCGAGATTCTTGAAAAGCGCAATGTCGCCTGTGGTCCGGCGCGTAGCGGTCCGGTCAACTATGAGGACGTCGTTGACCTGATTTCCGGGCACTGAACGGGTTTCAGAAGAAACCCTGCTCCCGGAGTTCCTCGTATAGCGCCCTGTAGTCGCGGGCGCCGCTGCTGGCGCCGTTGTGACTGAAAACATCGCGTTGCAGCGACGGGCTTTCCGCGACTGCAACGTTCTCAGCGATGGTCGTTTCGCAGACTTCCATGCCGTAGAGTCCCAGTAACCGGTCCCGGATGTCCTGGCTCATCTTCCGGCGTCGATCGAAGCGGGTCAGCACATAGCGGCGTTCGATGCGCCGCTTCATTACCGGCTCCAGAATTTCCAGTGTTCGTGTCATGTGCTCGGCTGCCTTGAGCGACAGGTAGTCGGTCGATATCGGCACGATCAGGCGGTCGCATGCGAACAGGGCGTTGAGTGAAAGCACGCCGACATAAGGGCAGCAGTCCATCAGGGTTACGCGACCCGGGATTTCAGCGTCGAGCGCGTCGAGGCCGATCCGCAGTTTGTTGAGGATCGCCGGCCCCTTGCCGAAAATGGAATCGACCTTGATCAGTTGCTGGTGCGATGGAATGAGCCCGCCGAGGCCTTCCCATTCAATCTCGAGTTGCCCGAGGGACTTGAGGTCCTGATAGTAGGCGAAGAGGCTTTTCTGCGAATCCTGCGGTGCGTCGCCGAAAACGCCGGAAAGGTGGCACTGCGGATCGAGGTCGACGAGGAGCGACTGCTTGTCGTCACGCGAGACTGCAGCGGCGAGATTGAGTGCCGTCGTCGTCTTGCCGACGCCGCCCTTCTGATTGAAAACCGCAATCCGCATCCCTGCCCCCTGGTGCCCGTTCATATGTACAAGGCGCTGCGTTTCCCTTAAAATTCACATCCTTGTACCCTTGTCGCACCGTGCTTTTCCGGGCGTCAGGGCCTCCGGCGGCGCAAGCCGCCGTTTCAGTTTCATGGCCTCAAAAAAGGCAGACTCATTATGTCTCATTTAATGAATACCTACGCACGCCTCCCGGTGACTTTTTCGCACGGGGAAGGCAGTCGCATTACGGACATCCACGGCAAGACCTATCTCGATGCCCTTTCCGGCATCGCCGTGAATACGCTCGGACACAATCATTCCGTTCTGGTGAAGGCGATCGCCGAGCAGGCGGGTCGCATGCTGCATGTGTCGAACCTCTATGGCATCCGTGAACAGGAGCAACTGGCAGATCGCCTGTGTGCGCTCTCCGGCATGAGTGAGGCCTTCTTCTGCAACTCGGGCTGCGAGGCGAACGAGGCGGCGATCAAGCTGGCACGTTTCTATGGCCATCAGCAAGGGATCGACAGTCCCGCCATCATCGTCATGGAAAAGGCATTCCATGGCCGCACGCTGGCGACCCTGTCGGCGACCGGCAACCGTAAGGCACAAGCGGGTTTCGAGCCGCTCGTCTCGGGATTCGTGCGTGTGCCGTACAACGATCTCGCTGCCATTCGTGCCGTGGCCGAGCACAACAAGAGCGTTGTCGCCGTCATGCTCGAAATGGTGCAGGGGGAGGGCGGCATCAACATCGCGTCGGATGAATTCCAGCGTGGCCTGCGCCAACTGTGTGACGAGCAGGGCTGGCTGCTGATGTGCGACGAAGTGCAGTGCGGCATCGGCCGTACCGGCAAGTGGTTCGGTTTCCAGCACGCGGGTATCGTCCCGGACGTGATGACGCTCGCCAAGGGGCTGGGCTCCGGCGTGCCGATCGGCGCCTGTGTGACCGCCGGCAAGGCGGCCGGGCTGTTCAAGCCGGGCAACCATGGTTCGACCTTCGGCGGCAACCCGCTGGCCTGCACGGCTGCGCTGACCACCTTGGCGACGATTGAGCAGGACGGCCTGATGGCACGTGCTGAGGCGGTGGGCTCGGCGATCCGTCAGGGCATGAAGGAGGCGCTCGCCAATGTGAGTGGTGTCGTCGACATCCGCGGCAAGGGTCTGATGATCGGTATCGAACTGGATCGCCCGTGCGGCGAACTGGTGGCCAAAGGCCTCGATGCCGGGCTCCTGATCAATGTCACCGCCGAGAAAGTGGTTCGTTTGCTGCCGGCACTGGTGATGACCGATGCCGAGGCGAAAGAGCTTGTCGAGCGCCTTTCGGCGTTGATTCGTGCCTTCCTGACGGCGTAAGGAAGCGGCCATGGGGACTGTAAAGCACTACCTCCAGTTCAAGGATCTCGGGCGCGAGGAGTACGACTATCTATTCGATCGTTCGCGCCGGATCAAGGACATGTTCAAGTCCTACCAGCAGTACTGGCCGCTGACCGACCGTACGCTGGTGATGATCTTCGAGAAAGCGAGCACGCGTACGCGCCTGTCCTTTGAAGCCGGCATGCAGCAGCTCGGTGGTTCGGCGATCTACCTCAACACGCGCGATTCACAGCTGGGTCGCGGCGAGCCGGTCGAGGATGCGGCGCAGGTGATTTCGCGCATGAGCGACATCGTCATGATCCGCACCTTCGAGCAGGAGATCATCGAGCGCTTCGCCGCCAACTCGCGCGTGCCGGTGATCAATGGCCTGACCAACGAATATCACCCGTGCCAGATCATGGCCGACATCTTCACCTTCATCGAGCACCGCGGCCCTATCCAGGGCAAGACGGTGGCCTGGGTCGGTGACTCGAACAACGTCTGCAACACCTGGCTGCAGGCGGCCGAGGTGCTCGACTTCAACGTGCATGTGTCGACGCCGCCGGGCTACGAGGTCGAAGCCGAGCGTGCCGGCCTTTATGGCACCGACCACTTCGAACAGTTTGCCGACCCGATGGACGCGGTGAAGGGCGCCGATCTGGTGACCACCGATGTCTGGACGTCGATGGGCTTCGAGGCCGAGAACGAGGAGCGCATGCGCGACTTCGCAGACTGGCAGGTCGACGGCGAGATGATGCGCGCTGCCGGCAAGGACGCGGTGTTCATGCACTGCCTGCCGGCGCACCGCGGCGAGGAAGTTTCCGCCGAAGTGATCGACGGTCCGCAGAGCGTGGTCTGGGACGAGGCGGAAAACCGCCTGCACGTACAGAAGGCGCTGATGGAGTATCTGCTCCTCGGTCGCGTTGGCAATTGAGTCAATCCAGTTAATTTTTGCAGGGAATCATCATGAGCGACATCAAGCGCGCAGTACTGGCCTACTCCGGTGGCCTTGACACTTCCGTCATCCTCAAGTGGCTGCAGGACACCTACCAGTGCGAAGTGGTGACCTTCACCGCCGACCTCGGCCAGGGCGAAGAGCTGGAGCCGGCACGCGCCAAGGCGCTGCAGTTCGGCATCAAGCCGGAGAACATCTTCATCGATGACCTGCGTGAAGAATTCGTGCGCGACTTCGTCTTCCCGATGTTCCGTTGCAATACCGTCTATGAAGGCGAGTACCTGCTCGGCACTTCGATCGCCCGTCCGCTGATCGCCAAGCGCCTGATCGAGATCACCAACCTGACCAATGCCGATGCCATCTCGCACGGCGCCACCGGCAAGGGCAACGATCAGGTGCGCTTCGAGCTCGGCGCCTACGCGCTGAAGCCGGGCATCAAGATCATCGCCCCGTGGCGCGAGTGGGATCTTCTCTCGCGCGAGAAGCTGATGGCCTACGCCGAGAAGCACGGCATCCCGGTCGACATGAAGCACAAGCAGGGTGGTTCGCCGTACTCGATGGACGCCAACCTGTTGCACATCAGTTACGAAGGCCGTCACCTTGAAGATCCGGCGGCGGAAGCCGAAGAATCGATGTGGCGCTGGACCGTGTCGCCGGAAAAGGCGCCGGATGCCGCCGAATACCTCGATCTCGAATTCGAGCAGGGCGACCTCGTCTCGATCAACGGCAAGCGCATGCCGGCGCATGAGCTGCTCTATACGCTGAACCAGCTCGGCGGCAAGCACGGCATCGGCCGCCTTGACCTCGTCGAGAACCGCTACGTCGGCATGAAGTCGCGCGGCTGCTACGAAACCCCGGGCGGTACGATCCTGCTGCGCGCTCACCGCGCCATCGAATCGATCACGCTCGACCGCGAAGTCGCGCATCTCAAGGACGACCTGATGCCGCGTTACGCCAGTCTGGTGTACAACGGCTACTGGTGGAGCCCGGAGCGCAAGGCGCTGCAGGCGCTGATCGACCATACCCAGCAGGTCGTCAACGGCTGGGTGCGCGTCAAGCTCTACAAGGGCAACGTCATCGTCACCGGCCGCGATTCGAAGACGGATTCTCTGTTCGATCCGACCATCGCCACCTTCGAGGACGATGCCGGTGCCTACGACCAGAAGGATGCGGCCGGCTTCATCAAGCTCAACGCGCTGCGCATGCGCATTGCCGCGAACCTCGCGGCACGCAAGAAGTAAGGCGGCATGGACGGAACGCTGTTCGGCTTTACCGAAGAGCAGGTCGCGGACTTCGTCTCGACCTGGGGCGTCGGTGCGTTCATCCTGTTCATGCTGTTCATCATCGGCGAGATCGCGTGGAAGTCGAAGGCCGGCAAGACGGGCACGATGGTGCTGTTCTTCGTGCTCGCTTTCGGCATGGTCGGTTTCATCGCCAAGGCCGTCATTCAAAAAATCTGGGGAATCTGAAATGTCTCAATTCGACAACGTGTCCGTGGTCAAGAAGGCTAACGTGTATTTTGACGGCAAGTGCGTCAGCCACACCGTGCTGATGGCGGACGGCAGCAAGAAGACCGTCGGTGTCATCCTGCCGTCGTCGCTGACCTTCAACACCGGCGTGCCGGAGATCATGGAAGGCGTCGGCGGCTCGTGCCGTGTCAAGCTCAAGGGGGAGAGCGAATGGAAGACCTACGGTGAAGGCCAGTCCTTCAACGTTCCGGGCAATTCATCGTTCGAAATCGCCTGTGATGAGCCGTATCACTACGTCTGCTACTTTTGCTGATCTGATCAACCTGGGGTAACGACCATGCCATCCTTTGACTTCACTTCCGAAGCCGACATGGAAGCCTTGAAGAACGCGATCGACGTTGTCGGTCGCCAGATCGTTGCCCGCTATGATTTCAAGGGCACCTCGGCGAAGGTCGAGCTGAACGAGAAGGAAAAGAGCATCACCCTCTACGGTGACTCCGACTTCCAGCTCGACCAGATCAAGGACATCCTCTTTCCCACGATGGAGAAGAAGGAGAAGGAGAGCGTCAAGCGCCTCGATCACCAGACTGTGCAGAAGATCTCGGGCAACAAGGTGAAGCAGGAACTGAAGATCAAGATCGGCATCGAATCCGAATTGGCCAAGAAAATCGTCAAGATGCTCAAGGATTCGAAGCTGAAGGTGCAGGCCGCAATTCAGGGGGATGCCGTGCGCGTCACCGGTGCCAAGCGCGACGAATTGCAGTCGGCGATTGCCCTCGTCACCAAGAGCATCACCGACTTCCCGATCAAGTACGGAAATTTCAGGGACTGATCAGTCCCGCTTCAGCCCGCGTATCCACGTCGTATATAGCCTGCCGGCGAGTTCGCGCATCGCCGGCAGCCGGTAGGCAGTTTCATCCTGCATCTGTTGTGGCGTCTGTACCGGTGGTGGCAGTGCCGACAACCCACTGACTTCGTCCTCCCAGCTTTCGCACCAGGTCACGATCATCTCCGGCGTCATCTCGACGTGGCACTGCATCGCGAGATGCGGGCCAAAGACGAACATCTGGCTGCTGCACCAATCGTTGTGCATCAGGCGTGTGGCACCGGGCGGAATAGAGAAGGTCTCCCCGTGCCACTGGAACACGGTCGCCTTGCCGGAAAAATCACCCAGCCAGCCCTGCGCGGCCTCGCCATCGTCGACGATCGCCTCTCCCCAGCCGATTTCCTTAACTGGGTTGCGCGTGATCTTGCCGCCGAGTGCCCGCGCCATCAACTGGCCGCCGAGACAATGGCCGATGACCGGAATATCGGCGGCAACCGCCTTGCGTACCAAATCGCAGACTGCGTCGATCCACGGCAGCGGGTCGTTGACACTCATCGGTCCGCCCATGAGGCAGAGTCCGCTGAAGTTCTCCGGGGCGTACGGCACCTGCGCGCCGGCGTCGATGGCGACAAGCTGCCATGGGACGCCGTGTGCTTCAAGGAATGTGGCAAAATAACCCGGACCCTCGGTGGGAGTGTGTCTGAAGATGGCTACCGGTTTCATGTGCAAGTTGCTGCAGTTGTACGGGATACGACATTGTATTGTTGCTGCAGTGTTCTGCCTATCGGCACTGCCTGCGGCTGCGACTGGCGTTGCGGTAGCGGGCGTGTTCTCGGGCAAGGCGCTGTTGGTGATCGATGGCGGTGCGCCGACGATCGTACACGTCGGCCAGACTACCGCCGAAGGCGTACGTCTCGTCTCCGTCGAGGGTGATGCGGTCGTTGTCGAGCTGGACGGCAAGCGTCGCAGCATTCGTATGGGCCAGCATGTCGTTTCGCAGAAGGGCGGTGACGGGCCACAGGAGACGAAATTGGCTGCCGATGCTCGTGGTCACTTCCAGACCGTGGGAGCAATCAACGGTCGCAGTACCCGCTTCGTGATCGATACCGGCGCAACGATGGTGTCGATGGGAACCAGCGAAGCGGCACGTATCGGGATCGACTGGCGCAAGGGGCAACCGAGCGTTGTACAGACCGCAAATGGCGTGGTGCGTGCTTGGCGCGTGACGCTCGACAGCGTCAGGGTTGGTGATGTCACCATCAACGGTGTTGACGGCCTCGTGCAAGAATCCGATCTGCCGATCGTGCTGCTCGGCATGAGTTTTCTGTCGCGTACCGAAATGCGCAACGAAGGTACGACGATGACTTTGAAGAAACGTTTTTGAGGAGGCTGCCATGCCCCACCGTGATCAGGAAATTGCCATGCTCCGCCGCGAGGTCGAACTCCTCATGGGCGAGCGCGAAGTCTTGCTGAGGGTGGCCGGTTCTGCCGCAGCACTGATTGCCAGCCTCGAGAGCAAGCATCTGCCGGTCGGAGCCGTCGAGGCGGCCGATCTGGTCGCAACGACCATCAACCTGATGTCCGAGGAAACACTGCAGGATGCACTGGGTTCCATACATGCCGAGATCGAGGAGGAGGCCGCGCAGTCGAAATGACGGCAGGGCCTGATCTCAATCTCCTGCGTGCCTGCCTGTCGCCGCAGCCGGGTGGTTACGGTGCCGTGCATGAGGATGCTGTCGGTGATGGCGAATTGACGCCAGCCGCCGTCCTCGTCCCGATCGTCCTGCATCCGGGGCAGCCGACCGTTCTCCTCACCCAGCGCACCGCCCATCTCCGCGATCATGCTGGCCAGATCAGTTTTCCCGGCGGGCGCATGGAGGCCGAGGACAGCGGCCCGGTAGATGCCGCGCTGCGAGAAGCGGAGGAGGAGATCGGTCTTGCCCCGCGTCATGTCGAGGTGGTCGGCTTTCTGCCGGAGTACCGGACCGGCACCGGCTTTAACGTAACGCCTGTCGTCGGTTTCGTGACACCGCCGTTTGACCTGCGCCTCGATGCCTTCGAGGTTGCGGAGGCCTTCGAGGTGCCGCTCGCCTTCCTGCTCGATACCGCCAATCATCGGGAGCACGAGATCCAGTGGCGGGGACGCCTGCGGCGTTATCACGCGATGCCCTATGGTGATCGTTTCATCTGGGGGGCAACCGCCGGCATGATCGTTTCCCTGTGCAGACGGTTGGCACTGCTCGCGCCGCAAGCCTGATGGATGCGCGCTTCCGGTATCCGAAAAGCCCGGAATGGCAGGGGTTTTGTGTTATCGTGAAACCCGAAGTCAACAACAGGCGCTACGTCGCCCTTGCCCCTTGAGTCTCGTTTCTCTCGTTCTCGCCCTGCTGATCGAGCAGGCGCGGCCCCTGCAGTATCGCCAGATCGTCTTCGGGCCGGTCTCCCGTCTTGCCGACATGCTGGACGGCCTGTTCAACGCGGGTGAAAAAAAACATGGCGTCGTCGCCTGGCTGATCGGCGTGGGGGGGCTGGTGCTGGCCGGTGGCCTGGTCTATGCCCTGCTCTTTGCGCTTAACCCCCTGTTCGCGCTGGCCTGGAACGTACTCATTCTCTACGCGACGATGGGGTTCCGTCAGTTCAGCCATTACTACACCGATATCCAGCTTGCCCTGCGCATGCAGGATCTGCCGCGTGCGCGCCAGCTGCTCGGCGAGTGGCGTGGCAAATCGGCCGAAGGGCTGTCCTCAAGCGATGTCGCCCGACTGTCCATCGAGGAGGCGCTGGCATCGTCCCACCGTCACGTATTCGGCGTACTATTGTGGTTCGTCCTGCTTCCGGGGCCGTGCGGCGCAATCCTGTATCGTGCCGCTGCCGTTTTTTCGGAGCACTGGGGTCGCCAGGATACCGATCCCGTCGCACCCGGTTTCGCGAGTTTCGCGCAGCAGGCGTTTGCAGCGATCGACTGGTTGCCATTGCGGGCGACGGCGGCAGCCTTTGCCGTTGTCGGCGATTTCGAGGATGCCGTCTATTGCTGGCGCACGCAGGCCGGAAACTGGCCCGACGACGAAATAGGCATCGTCCTGGCAAGTGGTGCCGGGGCGCTCGGCGTACGTCTGGGCATGCCGGTGATGGAAAGCGGTGAAGTTTCCGATCGTGCCGAACTCGGCACCGGTGACGATGCCGACGTTGATTTCATGCAGAGTGCCGTCGGACTTGTCTGGCGAGCAATCGTGCTCTGGGTTGTGCTGTTGCTTTTGTTGGGGCTTGCCAGTTTGGTGGGCGGTTGAAGTAGTCGTGTAGTCGAGTTGATATCAGAGAGGTTAATAACATGAGTAAAGAAGTCGTCGTCCTCAGCGCAGTTCGTTCCCCCATCGGTGCTTTCGGTGGCTCCCTGGCCGACATGGATCCATGCGATCTTGGCGGCATGGTCATGAAGGAAGCGATCGCCCGCTCCTCCGTCGATCCGCAACAGATCAACTACGTTACCGTCGGCACGACGATGCCGGTGGATTCCCGTTACGCCTACGTCTCCCGCGTCGCCTCCATCCAGGCTGGCCTGCCGATGGACTCGGTCGCCATGCAGGTTTCCCGCCTGTGCGCCTCCGGCCTGCAGGCCATCGTCACCACCGCGCAGAACATCATGCTTGGCGACGCCGAGTACGGTATCGGCGGCGGCGTCGAAGTGATGTCGAAGGTCGCCTACCTGATGCCGGCACTGCGTTCCGGCGCCCGCATGGGTGACGCCAAGGCCATCGACGCGATGGTTGCCGTGCTGACCGACCCGTTCGGTGTCGGCCACATGGGTATCACCGCCGAGAACCTGGCCGCCAAGCACGGTTTCAGCCGTGAAGACCAGGATGCCTTCGCCGTCGAATCGCAGCGTCGCGCAGCGGCTGCCATCGACGCCGGCTACTTCAAGTCGCAGATCCTGCCGATCGTCAAGCAGACGCGGAAGGGTGACGTCGTCTTCGATACCGACGAGCATCCGAAGCGCGGCACGACGATGGAATCGCTGGCCAAGATGAAGCCGGCCTTCAAGAAGGACGGCACGGTCACCGCCGGTAACGCCTCGGGCATCAACGACGGCGCCGCTTTCTTCGTGCTTGCCTCTGCCGATGCAGCCGCCAAGGCCGGTCAGAAGCCGATGGCGCGCATGGTGTCGTATGCCGTTGCCGGCGTCCCGAACGACATCATGGGTGAAGGCCCGATCCCGGCGACCCAGCTGGCGCTGAAGAAGGCCGGTCTCAAGCTCGACCAGATGGATGTCATCGAGTCGAACGAGGCCTTTGCCGCCCAGGCGCTCTCCGTCTCCAAGGTGCTCGGCCTCGATCCGGCCAAGACCAACCCGAACGGCGGTGCCATCGCCCTCGGCCACCCGGTCGGCTGCTCGGGCGCGTTCATCGCCACCAAGGCCCTCTACGAACTGCAGCGCATCGGCGGCAAGTACTGCCTGGTCACGATGTGTATCGGTGGTGGCCAGGGTATCGCCGTCATCTTCGAACGCATGTAAACTCACCTGCATAACAGCAGGTAGGCCCGGCAGGGAGTCTCCGGCTCCCGCCGGGCCTTATTACATGGATGCCCCGACAGCATGCCCTTCAGCGAAACCGACATCAGCCTTTTGCGCAGCAGCACCCTCCTACAGGGCCTGCCTGCGTTGCCGATCTTCGAGGATACGCTGCGCAATCCCGCCAATCAGCTGCTGCTGCCGGCGGACACGGTCGTCATCGTGGCTGGGGCGCTTGCCCCGGGGCTGCATCTCATCGCGCACGGCACTGTCGAGATGTTCGTTGCTCCTGGTGACGGTAACGAGAAAATCGTGGATTTCGCCCGCGCTGGCAGCGTATTCGCAGAGGAATCCCTGTTCGAAGAGCAGCCCGTGCGCTATACCGCGCGCACTTTGACGCCAGCAGCGATACTGCGCATTCCAGAAGATACGGTCGGCGAATGGCTGGCCCGGTCGCCCGAGTTTTCACGTCGATTGATTGGTCTTCTGGCCGCGCGCACCGACTATCTGCAGAAGGACATGGTCACCTTCTGCACCAAGAGCGCCACCGCACGACTCGTCTGTTACCTGGTCTGCCAGTTCAACCAGGCGCCCAAGACCCCGGACGGCTCCCTGTCCCTGAACATCACCGTGCCGCGCGGAAAACTCGCGTCGCGGCTTGGTGTCAGCGATTCTCATCTTTCGCGGGCGTTCCGCGAACTTGAGGAAAAGGGACTGGTCGTCAAGCAACGCAACGGTATCTTCATACCGGACGTGCAGGCGTTATCGAAGTACGTATGCCCTGCAGGCTGCGACTGGTAGTCGATTCGCAGTCAGCCCAGTACGGGCGTTTCACCATTTAGCCAGCTTTCCAGTAACTCGCTCTCCTTGGCCTCGATGCGCTCGAGAAATTCCGTGGCGCGTCCCATACGCTTGAATGTCGTGAAGCCTCGTTCGAGGAAATCGTGCAATTCGCCAAGTCCGATGGCATGTGCCGGTCCGCGCATCAGCGTCAGAGCGCCGGCAACGAGCGGTTTTCTGGCCAGGGCCTCAAGCGCTTCACCGGTTTCGACGATCAGGCTGATCTGGCGGAGGCGTGCGCTGCGTCGCCCCACCGTTCGATAGGCCTCGGCATAAGCAGAATCATCGATATGCGAGATACGACCGTATTCGCGCAAGGCGTCGACCATGCGCGCATCCAGATCCTCGGAAACCGCATCGAGCTCGATGGCAAGCGACAGCGTGCTTAGCCCGGAGAGCGGGAGTGCCTTGACCAGCATCGGCAGGATGCGCTCGATTTCACTGTCACGCGCCGAGAAGTCTTTCGGGCCGTAGAGGTCCGACAGGAAAAAGGCGGCCGCCGGACCGTAACGCGAATCGGCCAGAAGATTGGGATAGGTTCTTGCCAGCCGATCGGCCTGCCACTGCCGCAGCGCATCGCGTTCCCCGGCGCGTACCGGATCCGCGGCCGCGTTACGCCGCAGGCCAGCCGCCAGCTTCAGGTCGCGCCCGATGCGTTCTGCAACCGCCTGCTTTTCTTTCTTTTGGGCTTCGTGATGTTCATCGATCATGGCTGCATTATCGCTACCCGCTCAAACGCCGTTTAGAGCCCCTCGCCTAGCAGCACGGCAGGGTGGCGACTACACTGGTGCCGAACGGAGGAATATTCCCGATGGAAGCGATGCAGTCACTGTTTTCCCGCATGCATGCGGCGTCTCGGGCAGAGATCGAACCGTCGCTGGCGGTCCGGCGTCACCGGCTGGATCTGCTGGAGCGGCTGTTGCGAGAGAACGAGACCGCGTTCGCCGAGGCGATCTCGGCAGATTTCGGTCATCGCTCGCCGCACGAGACGCGCCTGCTCGAAATCTTTCCAAGTCTGGAGGGCCTTCGCCACGCGCGTCGCCACCTGCGCGGCTGGATGCGTCCGCAGCGGCGGCCGGTATCACTCTGGTTCCAGCCCGGACGCGCACAGGTTCGCTATCAGCCGCTGGGCGTCGTCGGCATCATCGTTCCTTGGAATTACCCGCTCTATCTGGCGATTGGACCGCTTACGGCGGCGTTGGCGGCCGGCAACCGGGCGCTGGTCAAAATGTCCGAATTCACGCCGGCGACGGCTGCCCTGCTCGAAGCGCTGATCGGTCGCTATTTTGCGGCCGACGAGGTGGCGGTCGTGCGGGGCGATGCCGAGGTGGCGCAGGCCTTCTCACGCCTGCCTTTCGATCATCTGCTCTTTACCGGCTCGACCCAGGTCGGCCACCATGTGATGCGTGCGGCAGCCGATCACCTGACACCGGTCACGCTCGAGCTCGGCGGCAAGTCACCGGTCATCGTCGCTCCGGACTATCCGCTGGCCAAGGCTGCGGAACGCATCATGGTGGGCAAGTGCCTGAACGCTGGGCAGACCTGCATCGCGCCCGACTACGTGCTGCTGCCTGAAGGTCGGGAGGAGGCCTTCATCGCGGCGGCGAAGGCGGCGCTTGCTGCCTGCTATCCCGAGCTCGCCCACTCACCGGACTACAGCACGGTGATCAACGATCGTCATTTCACACGCCTTTCCGGGTATCTGGATGAGGCCCGGGAAAAGGGTGCGAGCGTGATTCCGCTCAGCGATGTTGCCGCCGACCTTGGCACGCGGCGCTTCCCGCCGGTTCTGGTGCGTGGTGTGCGCGACGACATGCGTGTAATGCAGGACGAGATCTTTGGCCCTGTCCTGCCCATCGTGAGCTACCGGGAACTCGGTGAAGCCATTGCCTACGTCAATGCCCGACCGCGGCCGTTGGCGCTTTATGTCTTCGACGGCGATCCCGCCCGCATCGAGCGTGTGCTTGCCGAGACGGTCTCCGGCGGCGTCACCGTCAATGACACGCTGCTGCACATTGCGCAGGACGAACTTCCCTTCGGTGGGGTTGGCCCCAGCGGCATGGGCCACTATCACGGCCATGCCGGGTTTCTGACGCTTTCCAAGCAGAAGGCGATTTTCCGCCAATCCCGCCTGTCCGGCATCGGCCTCTTCAAAGCCCCTTATGGCGCACGCTTTGAGCGCTTGATCCGCTTGCTGATGCGATGATGACGCTCGTTACCCGTCGAGACTTTCTCAAGGCCGGGCTTGGCGGCAGTGTGCTGCTGGCTTGCGCCGGGTGCGTCACGGCGGCGGCCGACGACGAAGCGGAGATGCTGGCAGCCGTCGCGAGCGCCGTGCTTGCCGGCGTGCTGCCGGCAAGTCCGGCGCAGCGCCAGGCAGCGATCTCGGAAACGGTTGCTGGCGTACGCCGGGCGATCGCCGGTTTGTCCGCAGCGGCGCAAAAGGAAGTCGGCGAGCTGTTTACGCTGCTCACCCTGGCACCGGCGCGTCGTCTCGTTGCGGGTGTGTCGTCTTCATGGGGCAGCGCAGGAGACGAAGAAGTGTCGAATTTCCTCAACCGTTGGCGCTACAGCCGCTTCGCGCTGCTGCAGGGTGCCTATGCGGCGCTGCATGATCTGGTACTCGGTGCCTGGTACGCCCGTCCCGAAGCCTGGCCGACGATCGGCTATCCCGGCACCCCGGAGATATTCTGATGGGCAGCAATGTGCGCGACCTCATGCGCGAGGGACTGGCCGCCGGCTGGAATCATATCGACGCCACGCGCTTGTCGGCCAATCTTGCGCTAGAGGCCGATGTCGTCATTGTCGGCAGTGGCGCTGGTGGCGGCGTTGCTGCCGAACTCCTGGCCACAGAAGGGCTCAGGGTCGTGATCGTCGAGGAAGGCCCACTCTGGACGACCAGCGACTTCCGCATGCGCGAAGCAGAGGCCTATCCGAATCTCTACCAGGAGTCCGCAGCGCGCAAAACGGCCGACAAGGCGGTTAACATCCTTCAGGGGCGCAGCGTCGGCGGTTCGACGACGGTGAACTGGACCAGCAGCTTCCGTACGCCGCCGGAAACGCTGGCCTACTGGCAGGGGGCTCTGGGAATCAAGCCGCTCTCCGCTGAGGCGATGGCGCCGTGGTTTGCGGCGATGGAGCACCGGCTCGGCGTACGAACGTGGGCCGTCGAGCCGAATGAGAACAACGCCATCCTGGCACGCGGCGCGCGCCAGCTGGGCATCGAGGCCCGGGTCATCCCGCGCAACGTGCGCGGTTGCTGGAACATCGGTTATTGCGGCATGGGCTGTCCGACTGGCGCCAAGCAGTCGATGCTGGTCACGACCCTGCCGTCGGCAATGGCGAAGGGCGCAACGCTGGTTTCGCGGCTGCGTGCCGAGCGCCTGCTGCTCGACGGCAAGCAGCGCGTTGTCGCGCTTCGGGGGCTGGCCCTGCAGGCGGACGGCATTCGCCCGGGCAACATCGAAGTCACGATCCGGGCACGACATTTCATCGTCGCCGGCGGCGCCATCGGTTCGCCGGCACTGCTGATGCGGAGTGGCGTTCCTGACCCGCACGGGCTGCTTGGCCAGCGTACCTTCCTGCATCCGACGGTCGTTTCTGCGGGCGTCTTCAAGGATCGTGTCGATGGCTACGCCGGGGCGCCGCAGTCGATCTACTCCGACCATTTCCTGCATCAACACCCGATCGACGGACCGCTGGGCTTCAAGCTGGAGACGCCGCCCCTGCATCCGGTGCTGTATGCGACGACCCTGCAGGGATTTGGCGAAGGGCATGCCGAGAAAATGCGAGATTTTCCGCACGCTCAGGTCACCATCGCGCTTGTCCGCGACGGTTTCCATCCACAGAGCCGGGGTGGGCGGGTCAAGCTGCGCGGTGATGGTTCCCCCTATCTGGATTACCCGCTCGATGATGTCTATTGGGAAGCTGCCCGGCGCGCGCTGCTGGCGATGGCCGAAATCCAGTTCGCGGCCGGTGCCGGCCGCGTGACGCCGGTGCATGAGGAAACGCCGGGCTTTGCCTCCTGGAGCGAAGCAAAGCGCGGTATCGCTGACTTGCGGCTGAAGCCCCTGCTTTGCCGGGTCGTCAGTGCCCATGTGATGGGCGGCTGTGCGATGGGTGATTCGCCGGCACGGGGCGTCGTCGACCATCGCGGCCGCCACTTCCAGCTGGAAAACCTGACGGTCTGCGACGGCTCCGTGTTTCCGACCAGTATCGGCGCCAATCCGCAACTTTCGATCTACGGCCTTGCCGCCCGTAATATCAGCCTGCTTGCAGCCGACCTGCTTGGCCGCCCGACGCCGGCGATCCTCTGACGGAACCTTCATGCTCGCTGCAGCCCTGCGCTTCTCCCTGCTCGTCGAACTGCTGATCTACGGTCTTGCGAGCGGTCGTTTCCTTGCCTTGCCTGCAGAGCAGGCGGCCCTTGCGGCAGTCTGCATCCTGCTTGGCATGCGCGCCGGCATCATTGCGACAACCTATCTGGCAGCATTCGCCCATCACTCGCCGGCGCCACGGCTCGGAATTTTCCGGGCGATGGTGATGGTTGTCGCCGAATACCTCGCTTTCCTCCGCCTGTTCCTGCTCATCCAGCCGTTCGAGCGCTTGTGGATGGGGGCTGACCGACTTGAGGCCGGGCGCCCGGTGCTGGTACTTGTGCATGGTTACGGCTGCAATCGCGGCGCCTGGTGGTGGTTGCGTCGCCACTTCGAGCGTGCCGGGTATTCCGTTGCGACCCTGAATCTTGAGCCGGTCTATACCAGCATCGACGACTATGTCCCGCTGCTTGACGCGCGTATAGAAGCGGCTTGCCGTGAGGCGGGGTGTGCGCAGGTCACCCTGATTGGCCACAGCATGGGGGGGCTCGTTGCCCGCGCCTATCTGGCGGCGCACGGTGAGCAGCGTGTGTCGCTGCTGCTAAGCATTGCAACGCCGCATGCGGGGAGTGTGCTCGCGCGCGTCGGCTTGGGTACGAACGCCCGCCAGATGGAACCCGGTTCTGCCTGGTTGAAGCGCTTGTGGCAACAATCATCCGCTACGCCGCAGGTGTCGCTGCGCAACAGCCATGACAATTTCGTGATGCCGCAGGATAACCAGCGCCTGCCTGGTGCCGCCGATATCGAACTGTCGGCGACGGGGCATCTTGCGGTCCTGTTTTCACGACAGGCGGCGGCCGCCCTGCTGGAGATGCTGGCCAGACGTACCTGAGCGCATCGGCCAGGGCGGGCGGTATCGCCAGAATGGCGGTGGCGCTAAACTTGTCCGCATCGCAACGTTGCAGCGTTACATCCGCTGCGGAGTGAAGGCCATGCGCGCACGTAGTCGGGTATTTGCCGTCCTTCTGCTGCTTGCCGGCCTGGCGAGCGCACAGACCGTCTATGAGTCGAAAGGCAGCAGCGGCGGAAAAGTCTTTTCAGACCGCCCGGTGCCTGGCAGCAAACCGGTCGACCTGAAGCCGCTCAATGTCGTTGAACCTGTACCCGTTCCGCCGCCCGGAGCGGTGCCGGCGCCGGCACCTGCCGACGAGCGGCGTGCTCCGGCCGTCCTCCGCTACAAGTCCTTCGCCATCACTTCGCCGGAGCCGAACGGTAGCATGTCAGCCAATACGGCAACCTTTGAAGTGCGGGTCGCCATCGATCCCCCGCTGCAGATCGAGAAAGGGCATGCCTTCGCGTTGCGGATGGACGGGCGCAATGTGCCGGTACGCTATACCGCAACCGAAATGATGGTGCCACCGGAGTTTTTCGGCGATGTACTGCCCGCAGGCGCGCAGCAGCACGTCATGGAAGCGTCGGTCGTCGATCTCGAAGGGAATGTCGTCATTGCTGCGACACCGGTCAGTTTCCAGACCCGCTTCGTCAATGTGCTGCAGCGCCCGCGGCTGCCACCGCGGCCCCTGCCTCAGCCGATGCCCAAGGCGGTGGATGGCAAGGTGCCGGAACCACCGGCCTCGGATGTGCGTCGGGTGAGGTGAGCGATCAGGTCCGGGATCAGCGCTTCGAACGGGCCGGCTTGAGGGAAATCGCAACAGCGTCGGTGTAGTCGAGGCGGACCTGATCGCCGATTTTCACTGCAGCGAGAGCCTTGCGATCGGTGACAACGACGTCAATCACGTTGTCCTTCGATCCCTTGAGCGTGGCAAATCCTTTCTTGTCATCAATGGCAATGATGTCGGCCACGATGCTGTGAACGACTTTTGCGTTGCGTGCCGTTGCTGTCTTTCCCTTCGCGGGTGGCGCCGGTGGCGTCTTGCCCTCGTTGCCAGCACCGTTCCCTGAAATTCGCTTGATCGAAACGGCCTGTGCCCGACCATACTCGGCAACGACGAAGTCGCCGCCGTGAATCTGGCCGATGTTGCGCACGGACGGACTTGCGACAAGCGAGAGCGTATTGCCATCATCGCGCTTGAGCGACAGCCTCCGCGATTTTTCATCCACGGATACGACTTCCAGCACCGAACGGATCATCTCCACGCTGCCAGAGCGGGTCTTGCGCGGGGACGGCGCACTGCCTTCGGCATGGACGGCCGGGGCCATGCAAGCGGCCCCGGTGGCAAGCAGCGCCGCCAACACGAGCGGACGAGAAAGGAGGAAGTGGTGCGACATGTGCGATGTCAGAAATGGATGCCGCGCATGATCTGCGAAAACGCGATCTGGTCGGCACTCGGCATTTCCGGGAGGACACTGTCCTTCCTGTTTTTTGCCGCGTCGGAGTCTGGGAACATGCGGAAGCTGGTGTTCATCACGATCTGTGCCACGCGCGGCATGGCCGCATGCAGGACCTGGCCGAAGACGCCGAGCCTTGTGGCGATGCGCACCTGCTTGTGCACGACGGCGTCTGCCACCAGGCCTGCAGCATCCTCGGGGGTGAGCGTCGGCACGTGGTCGTAGAGCTTGGTGGGCGCGATCATCGGCGTGCGCACCAGTGGCATGTTGATCGTCGTGAAGTTGATGCCGCGATCGGCAAACTCCGAGGCGGCACAGCGAGTCCAGGCATCCATTGCCGCCTTGGAGGCAACATAGGCTGAGAAACGCGGGGCATTGGTGAGGACGCCGATGGACGAGATGTTGATCACATGGCCGCTCTTCTTCTCGATCATCTTCGGCAGCAGGCCCATGGTCAGGCGTAGCGCGCCAAAGTAGTTGAGCTGCATGGTGCGCTCGTAATCGTGGAAACGGTCAAAGCTGTTCTCGACGGCACGGCGAATCGAGCGGCCGGCGTTGTTGACGAGGATGTCTACGCCGCCGTGGTCAGCGATGATCTGCTGCACCAGCGCATCGACCTGGGCGAAGTCTGTGACGTCGCCGACATAGGCTTCCAGACGGTGCCCGTTCGCTTCGAATTCGCGCTGCGTTGCTTCCAGTTGCTCCTTGTCGCGGGCAATCGTGATGACCGTCGCGCCGGCCTCGGCCATCTTCCAGGCGGTCGCCTTGCCGATGCCGGAGGATGCGCCGGTGATCAGCACGACCTTGCCGGTGACCTGACCCTTGAGGGTACGGTCGATCGAGAGGTCCGGATCCAGGTGGCGTTCCCAGTAATCCCACAGGCGCCAGGCATAGGTGTCGAGCGGCGGCACGGCGATGTCACTACCCTTGAGCGCGCGCAGCGTTTCCCGGCAGTCGAAACGGGTCGGGTAATTGATGAAGGTGAGGATGTCGTCAGGCAGGCCGAAGTCCTTCATGATCGCATGGCGAATGCGGCGCACCGGGGTCAGCGCCATCAGTGCCTTGCGCATGTGCCTGGGGATGAAGCCGAGCAAAGCCGCATTGATGCGCAGCGCCATCTCCGGCGCATGGGCGGCACGGGCGATCGTGTTGAGCAGGTCGCCTACCCGCATCGGCGTCGGGTCAACGAGGTGGAAGCACTTGCCATCCTCGTTCTTCAGGTGCGCGATGTGGTCGACCGCCGCGACGACGAAGTCGACCGGCACGACGTTGATTCGCCCGCCCTCGAGGCCGATCGTCGGCATCCACGGCGGCAGCATCTTGCGCATCTTCTGGATCAGCTTGAAGAAATAATAGGGGCCGTCGATCTTGTCCATCTCGCCGGTACGGGAGTCGCCGACGACGATCGCAGGACGGTAGATTCGCCACGGCAGCTTGCATTCCCGGCGGACGATCGCTTCCGAATCGTGCTTGGTGCGGAAGTATGGATGGTCGAGGTTCTCGGCTTCCTCGAACATGTCTTCGCGGAAGAGCCCCTCAAAGAGTCCGGCCGAAGCGATCGAACTGAACAGGTGAAAGTGCTTGGTGCCAATGGCCTCCGCAAACTGCACCGTGTTGCGCGTACCGTCGACGTTGGCGCGCTGCTGCGATTCGGCATCTGCCTTGAGGTCGTAGATTGCTGCGAGGTGGAAAAAGTGCGTGATCTTCTTGCCGAGCTTCTTCTTGTCTGCGGCGCTGACACCGAGCAGTGGCTGTGTCAGGTCGCCGACCACCGGGATGGCACGGCTCTCGTCGACGCCCCAGTATTCACGCAGCTGCGCGACGGCATCGGCCTCGAGCGCGCGGACGAGGAAATAGACGACGCTGCCGTCGCGCTCGAGCAGCTTGCGGACGAGGCGCTTGCCGATAAAACCGCTGGCACCGGTGATGAAGTAGTTCATGTGGTCTCCTGATACTTGTTGTGGTTATCGCAAAAACTAGAGTATGCCACCTAGCTTATTAGTATGCCCGCTCTAGACATTCTCTCTACACTGACATCGTCAGGCAGGTGGATACATAGGTTGAATCAGGGTTGATTGAACACCGACCGCCTGCGAACCAACAAGCCATTTTCTATCAGGAGGATATTATGGCCAAGAAACTGAAAGCACTCGCCGGCGCCGTTGCCGACAACCAATTCGCTGCCACCGTCAAGGAATCCGCACACCAGATCTGGCTGGCTGGCTTGGGCGCTTTTGCCAAGGCCCAGGACGAAGGCAACAAGGTATTCGATGCTCTGGTCAAGGAAGGTGAAAGCATTCAGGCGCGTACCCGCAAGGTCGCTGACGAGAAGATCGCCGAAGTGGCTGGCAAGGCGGCTGGTACGTGGGATCGCCTGGAGACCGTGTTCGAGGAGCGTGTCGCCCGTGCGTTGGGTACGCTCGGCGTACCGACCAAGAAGGACATTGACCGCCTGTCTAAGCGCGTTGCGGAGTTGACTGCCGCCGTCGCCGAGCTGACGGAAGGCAAGGCGGCGCCCGCTGCCAAGGCCGTGCCTTCGGCAACGCTTGCTGCCGCCGCCAAGAAGGTCCCGGCCGCCAAGAAGGCGCCGGCTGCGAAGAAGGCTCCTGCCAAGAAGGCGGCTGCCTGATCGCCTGAGCGGAGGCTCGCATGACGCAAGCCGTCAAGACACCGCGCCCGGTCCGGGCGGCATCTGCCGCTCCCCGGGCGCAGTCACGAAAGACTGTGCGAAAGGCGCCGGTGGGATTGGCGCTGGCCGGCGGCGGGCCGTTGGGCGGTATCTACGAGGTCGGGGCACTGGCGGCCCTGGAAGAAGCGTTCGACGGACTCGACTTCACCGAGATCGACATCTTCGTTGGGGTCAGTTCCGGTGGCTTCATCGCCGCAGCGCTGGCCAACGGCATGTCGCCGGGAAAGTTGGCGCGCATGCTGGTCGAGAACGATACCGAGGAAGTCTTCGATCCCGATACGCTGTTGCGACCGGCGATCGGTGAATATTTCCGGCGCGCCATGTCGGTGCCGCCGTTACTTTTGAATGCATTTCGCCACTACCTTGCGGACCCTTGGCACAGTGGCCTGCTGGAATCCTTCCAGCGCCTGTCGCATGCGATTCCGACCGGCATCTTCGATAATGCCGGCATTGACCGCTTGCTGGCGCGGATGTTCTCGACGCGCGGGCGGTCCAACGATTTTCGCAGGCTCAAGCATCGCCTCTATCTCGTCGCGACCGACCTCGATACCGGCGAAGCGGTGGAATTCGGTGCTGCCGGATTTGACGACGTGCCAATCTCCACGGCCGTGCAGGCCAGCGCGGCACTGCCCGGGCTCTTTCCGCCGGTCGAGATCCAGGGGCGCTACTACGTCGACGGCGCGCTGATCAAGACGCTCCATGCTTCGGTCGCTCTGCGCGACGGCGCCGAGCTCGTGCTCTGCGTCAATCCGCTGGTGCCCTTCGATTCCGAGCTCGCCGAGCGCCGTGACCACAAATCCCGCCACAGCGTGAATCATCTGGTTGAGGGGGGGTTGCCGGTCGTGCTGTCGCAGACGTTCCGGGCGATCATCCACTCGCGCATGAAGGTTGGCATGGATCGCTATCGCCACCTGCACCCGGGTGTCGACGTCGTACTGTTCGAGCCTACCCGGGACGATGCCGACATGTTCTTTGCCAACGTCTTCAGCTACAGCAGCCGGAAGAAGCTGTGCGAGCACGCCTACCAGCGCACGCGCCAGGATCTCTATCGACGTCGCCATGAACTGGCGCCGATCCTCGAGCGCCACGGCATCTCGCTCAACCTCGCGGTACTCCGTGATCACGAGCGAAGCCTGCTGACACATGAAGAAGGCATCCCGCAGGGATCGACCGAACGGGCACTCGAGATTGCGCTGGAGGACCTGGGCCACTGGCTGAAGCAGAAGCGGGGTGCCTGACGCGCCATATGCTATTCTCGCCGGCAGAGACAGCACACCAGAAAGCCCGGCGATGGACAAAAAACCGAAGCGCCGCACCCGCGAGCGTATTCTCGAGACCAGCCTGCGCCTGTTCAACGACTTCGGCGAGCCGAACGTGACCACGACGGTCATCGCCGACGAGATGAATATCAGCCCCGGCAACCTCTACTACCATTTTCACAGCAAGGACGAGATCGTCAATGCGCTGTTCAGCGATTTCGAACGCGACATCGACAAGCTCTTTTCCGCGGTTGGGCGTCGGGCGGCCAGCGTGGAAGACATCTGGCTGTTCGTGCATCTGTTGTTCGAGATCATCTGGCGCAATCGCTACCTCTATCGGGACCTCCCGGACCTGCTGACGCGTAATCGGCTGCTCGAAGTCCATCTCGGCCGGATCCTCGAGAGCAAGGTGCGGGCAGCGACCCACGCCTGCGAGGGGCTTGTCGAGGCAGGCGAAATGCAGGCGTCTGCCAGCGAAATCGCGGCACTGGCCAACAACATGGCCGCATTGGCGACCTGTTGGCTGTCGTTCGAGTACGCGCGCAATCCGCGCCGCCAGGTCGAGGGCGAAGCACTGGGGCGCGGTGTCTACCAGGTCATGGCGATGCTGGCGCCGTTCCTCGTCGGCGATGCCCGGCTGCTGCTGCAACGGCTATCGGCCGAATACCTGAAGTAGCGCTGGTGGCATTGCGGATAAATCAATAACCATACCAATCCAATACGGCAATTCAGGAGGAGAACGGATGAAGAAGGCTGCGTGGAAGAAGTTTCCCTATCCCGATAAGCAGTACCAGTACGCAGGTGCCGCCCTGAAGAAGGCGTGGCCGCGGTTGCACAAGGGTGACTGTGAGCCGTTTCCCGAGGATGCCACCGTGCAGGATGCCTGGCGGGCGTACCATGCCGGCGATTTCGCAAAAGCTGTCGAGTTGGGTCTGCAGGCCGGACTGGCGGGCTATAACGCGGCCAACAAGGCGGCGATGATCTACGCCAATTACCTTGAGGATGACGACGCCAGGAAGCTGGTGATATTCCAGGAAATCGCTGCGCGCTGCGAGGAATTGCAGGCTGCCGAGCCGGAGAACGCCAATGCCTGGTACATCCAGGCCTATGCGCTGGGGCGTTACAGTCAGGGGATTTCGGTGGCGAAGGCGCTGGCTGAGGGGTTAGGGGGCAAGATCAAGCAGTTGCTGAGTCGTGCAATCGAGTTGGCGCCCAAGCACGCTGACGCCCACATCGCGTTGGGCACCTGGCATGCCGAAGTGATCGACAAGGTGGGCTCGCTGGTCGGGGGATTGACCTATGGCGCCAAGAAGGATGCTGGCGCCGATCTGCTGGCGAAGGCGCTCAAACTCAATCCGGATTCCGCGATTGCCCGTACCGAGATGGCCAACGGCCTGGTCATGCTGTTCGGCAAGGCGAAAATGAAGGAGGCGGAATCACTCTATGCGGAGGCCGCAGCCTTCGAAGCAGCCGATGCCATGGAGCGCCTCGATGTCGAGGCGGCGAAGGCCGAGCTAGAGGATTAGTCGCGAGTCGGCCGGCAGCAGGCTGGCCAGGAAATCCATCTGATCGGCCAAAATCTTGCGGTTGCGCAGGATCATCGCCTCGTAGATCGACGGGGTGTAGGGGACATAGAGCATCATCATCCCCGCCCGTTCCGGGGATTTTGCCCCCTTGCGCTGATTGCAGGGCTTGCAGGCCGTGACGACGTTCTTCCAACTGTCGGCGCCGCCACGCGATACGGGGATGATGTGATCGCGGGTCAGCAGGTCGGGCCGCTTCTGGCTGCCGCAGTAGCAGCAGAGATGGCGGTCGCGCTGGAAGAGCAGGGCGTTGGTCAGTGCCGGGGCGAGCGGTTCCCAGCCGCGCGGATTGCGTCCGCGCAGCGCAAGGATGCTGCTGACGCTGATCGAGGAACGTTCGCCGGTGAGGCGCGAGTGACCGCCGTAAAACGTGAAATGGAAGTCGCCGAGTTCGCGTTCTACCCGCCCGGATGCCTTGCTGGCGACTGCATCCTGCCAGGTGATCCAGCCACGCGGAGCCCCGGTGACATCCACGGCGAGGATCAGCGGCGTGGCGGGCGCTACGGCTGGCGTTTCGATGTTCGAGGGCGGTGGTGACTTCAAGTCGTATCCTCCAGTCGGCCGCGCGAGGTTTGCGAGCGATTGCGAACACTTTGAGCAGCTGCCGGAAGCGTATCAAATGACGCTGCTGCTGGCCATGTCTTTCTCTTGATTCGGTTTTTTCCGTCGCGGCGGTGGGTTATCCTTGCCGCCTGTCATGATCTTCGACCTCCGCCAGCGGCCCTTGTTCGCCGCGCTCAGCATTTCCCTCGTGCTGCACCTGCTTGTCCTGTTCGCGGGCGAGCTTCCGCGCAGTGCCCCGCCGGGCGGAGAGACCGTGACGCCGCAGTTGCAGGTGCTCGTCCGTGCGGACGCGGTGCCGGTAGCTGCGCCGGTGCCATCCCCGGTCAAAAAGGCGGGGGGCGCGCCGCAGCCGG
>JAKJEY010000014.1:0-330 GCA_022705165.1 Pseudomonadota bacterium | reverse complement strand
CCCCGCATCTCCAGCGACCCCTCCCGCAACGGCATCGCCTGCGCCAGCGGCAGCGGTAGTATCTCCCCCAGCAGCTACAGGCGAAATGCGGAATCCGTCTGATGGCGCAGTGGCCGGCTCGGTAGGCGGCACCACTGTCAGTGCCGATGGCCTGCGCCAGTACCGAATTGATCTCGCGAGTGCCGCTCGCCGCTTCCGGGGATATCCCGCCCTCGCACGCTCGCGGGGATGGGAAGGCGTGGCGGAAGTCGTCGTGGTCGTGGATGTTGCGGGCGCCCCGGCGACCAGGCTGGCGCGGAGTTCAGGACATGCCCTGCTCGATGAACAGGC
>JAKJEY010000149.1 GCA_022705165.1 Pseudomonadota bacterium | reverse complement strand
ATGGATTACGCCACGGCGGAGGCAGAACTGGCTCAGGCTGTTGCACAGCTGCAGGCGATCAAGAAGCTCAAGAATCGCCACTGAGATTCCGCTTGCGGATAGAAAAAGGCAGCCAGTTGGCTGCCTTTTTTTTCGCAAGGATGCTGGTTCTTTCTAACGCCGCATTCCGGCCGGCATACCCTGTTCCAGTCGCGAAATTCTCGCCTCAAGACGTAACAGATCGTCGTGCAGGCGCGTGACGTCCGAATTCAGCGTCATGACTGTTGCAGGCCTCACGATCCAACCCAATTCGTCTGCAACATACTCCGAAAAATTTTCGGCAACACGCAACGCTGTTTCCTTGCGGGAAGCAGCGAACGAGGCCGTCGTGCTGACGACCCTTCTGGCAACGACGTCGCCGGTCAGTCTGGCGAGATCGGCTTCCGGGTCCCAGCGCAGATTACGGAACACGAAGCCGAGTGCTTCAGCGAAATCGGCCTTGCCGGAGAGTCGGGCAGCCGCAAAAACACTTCCGGGGTCCGACATCAGCCGCCCTGGCGCATCGTCAGGCAGATGAATACTGACATCGGGAACGACGGATCCCGAGGCTGCAGACAGGGATCCGTCACCTGCAACTGACATGCCGACGGAGAATGGCCCCATGCCGATGCGTGCATGCAGCCCAGCAAAAGGCTTCAGCCTGTTGCGCGCCCAATCCTCACCGGCCAGCAAGTGATTGGCAAAACCGAGCAGCAACCGACTGAGCATGGCAACGAGAATCAGAACTTGAAGCCGCGATGAAGCGCGCAAACACCAAGTGTCAGGTTGAAATACTCGACGCGCTCAAGTCCAGCCTGTTCCATCATCGACTTCATCGTTTCCTGGTCTGGGTGCACGCGGATGGACTCGGCGAGATAGCGATAGCTGGCATCATCCTTGACCAGCATCTGGCCAATGCGCGGAATGACATTGAATGAGTAGAAATCGTACACCGGCGCAAGCGGCTTCCAAACCTGAGAAAACTCAAGAACGAGCAAGCGCCCGCCAGGTTTGAGCACGCGTCGCATTTCGCCAAGGGCGGAATCCTTGTGCGTCATGTTACGAAGCCCGAACGCTACCGTTACACAGTCAAAATAGTCGTCGGGGAAAGGCAGCTTCTCAGCGTCGCACTGTGCCACGGGGGTGACAAAGCCCTTGTCGCACAGACGATCACGACCCCGGGTCAGCATGGCGTTGTTGATGTCGGTCAGCCAGACCTCGCCGCTTTTCCCGACCTTGCGCGAAAAGGCCAGCGAAAGGTCGCCGGTGCCGCCGGCCACATCCAGCACGCGCGAGCCCTCGCGAACGCCGCTCTTAGCGATCGTAAAGGCCTTCCAGAGCCGATGCAGACCGCCCGACATCACGTCATTCATCAGGTCGTATCGCTGCGCTACGGAGTCGAATACGTCGGCGACCCGGCGAGCCTTTTCAGCCTCCTGAACCTGCTCGTAGCCAAAGTGTGTGGTTTTGTCGTTCATGGACACAACTCAGTGATGCCCGCAGCCGCCTTTGACGGGCGGGGGAGCAGGAGGGTTGTCGGCAGGATCGCGACTCTTGCCCTCAGCCTGCAAGCGGTCGAGATAGGTCTGCCAGAGTTCGTCACGATGCCTGCCGAGGTTATAGAGCATGTCCCAAGAATAGAGACCACTATCGTGCCCGTCGCTGAAAACCGGCTTGATCGCGTAGTTGCCGACTGGTTCGATGCGCTCGATCGTTACGTCGCGCTTGCCGACCTGAAGCACTTCCTGCCCCGGTCCGTGACCGCGGGCTTCCGCAGACGGTGTAAAGACGCGCAGGTACTCATAGGGGAGTTCAAAACGCTCCCCGGAATCGAAGGCGATCTCGAAGACGCGGGACTTCTGATGCAGCTTGATCTCGGTCGGCGCGGGAATGTCGTTGCCTAATCCGGCCATGATGCGGCTCCGGGTACATATGGAGAGGGCGTAATCATAGCCGGAAACGCGGTTGACCGGGGCTACAGCTTCGAAAAACGGGGACGGCTACTTTTCCAGAACGTAGCTGACGCGCTCGAAATCGGGACCGTCCTGCAGGATATGATCGAGACGGACGCGTACCGGCGTTTCGGAGTAAATCTCGATGACCCGGCTTGGCTGGAACCACCCGACGGGCAGGACGAGCGACTGCGGTGCGTTGATTGCATCCACTGCTGGAAGAAGGAATGCCTGTGTATAAAGCTCCGCCTTGCCGGTATGCCCCGACAGCAGTCGCGTGGCAATTGCCTGCGGAGTACCGGGGAGCGCGGCGATGCCGGCAACCAGGCCGCCGCTGCGATCCTGCATCAGCCAGGTTACTTGAGCGAGTATGTAGCGATCCCCGTCATGCGGACAGACAGCCAGCAATTGTCCATGCGCGATCTTGGCGCCGGCAATCGAGCGCATCAGCCGGAACCCGTTGGCTGACTGGTTAACGACCTCCCACTCGTCCGGTCGAGCCACCTGCGTGCCTTGCTGGATTTGCAGCTTCGCCGTCGGATCGTCCATCTGCCGGAACACGAACAGGGTATCGAAGTCCTGACGGGAATACATGCGCACATTTTCTGGCTGCGAAAATTCCTTCCCCGAGATGAAGAAGTGCATGGCTTCAAAGCCTGCACCGACCTTCGCGATTCCCGACGCTGCCTGCCGGCGGAATTTGCGCGCAGCACGGGCCTGTGTCCAGGGACGCGACAAGTGATCGAGCAAGCGCCGGCAATGACCGACCGAGCAATCCTCGCCGAGACCAATCTGTGCCGGCGACAGCTTTTGTGCCAGTTGCTGCCGAACCTGTGTCAGCACCATTGCAAGGCGGGAAGTGTCGAGCCTGCGCAACTGGCTGGTATTGAGGCTATCGGAAATCGACTTCAGCCCGGTGTCCTGCATCAGATCGACCGCGAAAGGCGGCAAGGCCTCTCCCGGTTCCGCGCCATGGATGCTGACGAGCGGCGCCCATTGCGTTGCCCAGCGCCGAACAATGCCCTGATCCCGTACTGACAGGCTATAGGGGCCGGACACGTCCATCAGCAGCGCCATGACATAGGCTGCCATACAGTGTGTCGAGCGGCCGTGAGGATCGAGTGCGTCGGCCAGCGGGTAAGTGGCAACGCCCCACTCCTCGGCGCTCGCGTAGTAACCATGCAGATCAAGCCAGACGCCCGCCGGAATTTCGCGCCGGGCACGATAGTGCTCGACGATGATCATCGTCGTGTAATAGAGGCAGCGATGAAGAACGAGGGCAACGCGCAAGGGATGCTCGGGATCGTCGGCATCGGAATCGAGTTGTGCGCACTGAGAATAGGCGCGTGTCACCTTACGCCAGACCTCGACGACCTGATCGAATGCCTGCGCCTCGACGTCACCAAGCGGCAGCGGCTTGTTGACGTAACGACGGGCAAGCTCTTCTTCGACGAAGCAAAGCGGGACGCGTGTCTGTTCTAGAAGGCTGAGGTAGGTCAGTGCCGCGGGAGGTGACTGCAGCAGGCTGTCGAAGAACTGATTGAGCGAGACTTCGGATTGCAGCGGGTTTGCCAGCGGCAGTCGCGACAGAAAATTGAGGCCGGCATCCAGATCAGGGATGACCAACCGCGTCGTGTCACTGGCGTGCGATAAGCCGGTTGTGCTCATATGCTTTCTCCCTTGCCGTATTGTGCAATACGGGCGCCGATTTCCGTAGCAAGACGGAAATTGGGAACAGGGGCGCGTGCCGGACTGGAAACTCGCTGGGCGCTGCCCCAGATCGGTTGCGGAAAGTGTCGATCATCCCGCCAGCGGGGAATGACATGCCAGTGCAAATGGGGAACCACATTCCCGAAACTGGCCAGATTGATCTTGTCCGGCAAAAAAACCGAACGAACGACCTGCTCGACCGTGAAAACGACCGACATCAGCCGCGAACGCTCATCTGTGCTCAGATCGGTCATTTCCGCCACGTGCCGGCGCACGATGACGCGGCAGAAACCCGGGTAGTCAGCGTCTGCAACGCGGACAACGCGGCAGAAATCGTCTTCCCACAGAATCTCGCCACCAGGGCTGCTGCAAAGCTCGCAGCCCTCCACCTCGCCTGCGAGGTAGAGACCGAGACGCTCGGCTTCACCGGTTACGGCGTTTCCGGCGGAGGCAATGGGTGCATTCTGGTTATCCATAAATGCATCGTAAGCGCCCACAGCAGCCGAAATGAAGGAAATATTTCACGGAATTCCGACACTTGGCGCCGAAACTCCGAGTGAAATCTACAAAAGCACGCGTTCAATCCCGCCCGCATTCGCCTTCTGCACGTATTTTTCCATCCAGTTCGCCCCGAGCAGATGTTTTGCCATCTCGACGACAACATAGTCCGATTTCATGTCGGCGTCGTCGTTGTAGCGCGACAGGCCCTGCAGGCACGACGGGCAGGAGGTCAGCATCTTCACGTCACCGCTGAAGCCGTCGGCGCGCAGCTTGGCGGCACCCTTTTCGATCTCCAGCTGCTTGCGCGACCGGACCTGGGTCGAGATGTCCGGGCGCGATACTGCCAGCGTGCCGGATTCGCCGCAGCAGCGATCCGAGAGGTCGACGGGCTGGCCCATCAGTTCATTGACCACCTTGATCCCGGACATCGTCTTCATCGGCGCGTGGCAAGGCTCGTGGTACATGTAACGGACGCCTTCGACGCCATCCAGTTTCACGCCCTTCTCGATCAGGTACTCGTGGATGTCCAGAAGGCGGCAGCCGGGGAAGATCTTCTCGAACTGATATTTCTGCAGCTGGTCCATGCAGGTGCCGCAGGAGACGATCACCGTCTTGATGTCGAGGTAGTTCAGTGTGTTGGCGACACGGTGGAAGAGCACGCGGTTGTCGGTCGTGATCTTCTGTCCGGCATCCTCCTCGCCGGCGGCGGTCTGCGGGTAGCCGCAGCACAGGTAACCCGGCGGCAGCACCGTCGCCGTGCCGAGTTCGTAGAGCATCGCCTGCGTCGCGAGGCCGACCTGCGAGAACAGGCGCTCCGAACCGCAACCCGGGAAGTAGAAGACGGCGTCCGAGTCTTCCTTGAACTTCTGCGGGTCGCGGATCACCGGCACGACGGTGTCGTCCTCGATATCGAGCAGCGCACGCGAGGTGCGCTTGGGCAGCCCGCCCGGCATCGGCTTGTTGATGAAGTGGATGACCTGCGCCTTGATCGGGGCCTTGCCCAGCGTTGCCGGCGGTGCCTTGACCTGGCCCTGGATCAGGCCGAGCGACTTGGCGATGCGGTAGCCGAGGCGCTGCGCCTTGTATCCCCACTCGATCATGCCGGTGCGGATCAGCTTGATCGTCGCCGGGTCCTTGGCGGTGAGGAAGGCCATCGCTGCGGCCTTGCCCGGGTTGAAGGACTTCTTGCCCTGGTTGCGCAGCAGGTTGCGCATCTTCACCGTGACATCGCCGAAATCGATA
>JAKJEY010000148.1:306-5474 GCA_022705165.1 Pseudomonadota bacterium | reverse complement strand
TGGCGGCCGACAAGATCAACCTCGATATCGGCACGCCGCCGGTCATCGTCGTCAAGCATGCGCTGGCACAGCGCTATTCGCGCCTGGTGCGCTTTTACGATGCCGGCGTGATGGGGATCGACATCAACGGCATGGTGCAGATTCGCGACTACGAAAAGCTCAACAACATCACCCTGCGGCAGACCGCCGAAAAGCTCGTCGACCAGGAGAATCCTGATCGCAACTCCCTGATCTACGCAATCGCAGAGGCCCACGGCGGCAAGGAAAACATCCCGGTCGTGCGCGAACTGATGGTCAAGCGCTATCGCGATCAGGTGAAGTCGGGCTGGTGGCTGCAGGACGAAAAGGGGAACTGGGTCCAGAAGCCCTAGTCTGCCCGCGGCATTTTGCCGCAGCCCGAGGAAATCCACGGCGCCTATAATCGGCGCCCGTCAGTCCCTATAAATTTTCCACAGGAGCTACCCGTGAAGCCATTGAAGACCTGTATTGCCGCCACCCTGCTTTCGCTTTCGGCCACCGCTGCCATCGCTTCCGATCTCGAAATCAAGTCGCCGTGGGTGCGCGGTACCGTCGCCGGCCAGAAGGCCACTGGTGCCTTCATGGAACTGTCGTCGCCCAGCGGCGCGGCCATCGTCGGCGCCTCCAGCCCGGTGGCGGGCGTGACCGAAGTCCATGAGATGAAGATGGACGGCGGCGTCATGAAGATGCGTGCCGTGCAACGTCTCGACATCGCTGCCGGCAAGCCGGTCAGCCTGGCGCCGGGTGGCTACCACGTGATGCTGATGGATCTGAAGCAGCAGTTGAAGAAGGGCGACGTGGTGCCGCTGACGCTGCAGGTCGAAAACAAGGACAAGAAAGTCGAGACCGTCGAGGTCAAGGCCGAGGTCCGCGAGCTGACCGCGGCGGCACCGGCGGCAGACGCCAAACACAAGCATTGAGCATGGGAAGTCCCGCACGCAACGTGCGGGACGCTGCCAGACGTTCCCGACCGCCGTGTTGGCGCGGTACGTCTGGCGTTCAGCGGCGCAGCAGGGTTGCCACCACTGCCAGCAGCAGCGCCGCGGCGACGCCGTGAGCGACGACCAGCGCGAGATTCAGCCCGCTACTGACGGACGCCACGCCGAGCAGCATCACACCTGCCAACATCCCCGCCGCCAGCTTCGCGGTCAGTTGGCCGCTGCGGACGGCAAGCCCGCCGAGGGCGATCAGCGCCAGGACGGCAAAACCGCGATGCAGCAGATGCAGCGTTACGCCACCGCTATCGCCGGGCAACGCCGGCGCCTGCAGGGAGCGCAGGGGATCGAGCGCGCGCAGCGCATCGGGGAGTGCCCACGCTCCGATCTCGCAGAACGGCAAGGTCGGGCAGGCCGGCGCCGAGTAGGTCGCACCCAGCCAGGCACCGAGCAGGACAGCGACGGTCAGCAAGACAGCGCCACCGGCCAGCAAGGGGTCCTGGCATCCCTGCCGAGTGGACGCCCCATGGCAGGCACCGGCCGCCATGGCGGTACGCCAGGAAAATGTCACCAGACCCAGGCCGCCGACGATATTGAGGAATCCGACCAGCGCCCGGCGTGGATCGGCGCTGAAGAAACCGAGCGCCGACAGCGCCAGCATCAGGCCCAGCAGCAGCACGGCATACTGCGCTGCGGGGAGCAGTGGATATGGACGCAGGCAGCGCCAGACCATCGCGATCGTCAGCAGCAGCGCCGTGGAAGCCGCCAGGCGATGCAGCAACCGGGCGACACCGTAGTGCAGTTGCGCCGGCTCCCCGGCGAGCACCTTGCCATAGCACGCAGGCCAGTCAGTACAGCCCAGACCGGCAGCATCGAGCCGCAAGTAGGCGCTCACAGCAACCACGAGCACCGAGAGGGCACATACGATCAGCGCCAGCCAGCGGATCTGGCGCAGGCGCCCTCCCTCACCGAGCCGGGGGGCGTCGATCAGCCCGCTCATCGGGTGCCGGCACTACCCGCCGGCGCAACCCGCAATTCATGGTTGAGCCAGAGCAGGATACCGAAGACAAGCATCGCCCCGCCTTGATGCGCCGCCCCGAGGGCCACCGGCACCGCCAGCAGCAGGGTCGCTATGCCGAGCGAGATCTGGCAGGCAAGGGCCACCAGCAACAGCGTAGCGACGTTACGGGCACGCATCGTCACCGCCGGCAGCGAACGCAGCCTGAACCACAGCCAGGGCACGATGAAGGCCAGCAGCCAGGCGCCGAGGCGATGATTGAACTGCGTCGTCGCCATGTTGTTGAAGAAATTGAGGTACCACGGGTCGATCATGAAGATCTCGGGCGGCACGACGTGCCCGTTCATGAGCGGGAAGGTGTTGTAGGCCTTGCCGGCACGAATGCCGGCGACAAAGCCGCCGGTGACGACCATGTAGCCGACCAGGATGCAGAGCCAGAAACCGATGCGCTGCACCTTGCGCAACGCAGCATCGGCGGTCTCGCGGGCACGCTCGGCAACCAGCCCGAGACCGACCCAGAACATGGATATGAAGATCAGGAAGGCGATCGAGAGGTGCGCCGTCAGCCGGTACTGGCTGACGCGCGGGTCGTCGACCAGCCCGCTCTTGACCATGTACCAGCCCATCGCCCCCTGCAGCCCGCCGAGCATGAAGATACCGAGCAGTTTCGGCACCAGTTCGCTGGAAAGCTTCTTGCGCAGCCAGAAATAGGCAAAGGGGACAAAGAAGGCGACGCCGACCAGGCGGCCGAGTACCCGGTGGAAATATTCCCAGAAGAAGATGTATTTGAACTCCGATACTGACATCTGGTGGTTAACCTGCTGGTATTCCGGCGTTTTCTTGTATTTTTCGAAGGTTTCCGCCCATTCCTGCTCATTCAGCGGCGGAATCACGCCAACAATGGGTTGCCACTCGACGATGGACAGCCCGGAGTGGGTCAGGCGGGTCACGCCGCCGACGACAAGGATGCAAAAAACGATGGCGCTGCAGGCAAACAGCCAGGCGGCAACCTGGCGACGGGCGGATGAATCCATGAAAAAGCTTCCGGACGCAAGAAAGAGGGGCAATTATAGATTATTTGCCCCTCCCGGTTCCGTGCGACAATCCGCGCCACTGCGACAATCTGCCGCGGACTTTTGATATGCGTCAATTCGCCTCACCCCTGTCCGCAGGTATCCTTCCCGCACTGTGCCGTAGTGCCATAAAGGTTTGTCTTTTTTTGCAATTCGCCGCGCGTATTTAAGCGCTAACAACAAGGAGGGTAACAAGATGGCCGACAATGACAGCGATGTCCCGTTCATGCAGAAGCTGCTCGACAACCACTGGCTGCTGATGGTCATTGGCGTCGTCTCGCCGACAGTGCTCTACACGCTGTGGGGCATCGTCGACATCATGAACACCCCGCTCGCCAAGTAATTTCAATCAATAGAGGGAGAACCACATGAGTTCAATTCTGCCGCCGTCGAACCGGCTCTGGTGGAAGGAGTCGATCGACAAGACCGAATGGGCTTGGATCACGATCGCCTTCGTCTGGGGCATGGTCATGTTCGTCATGATGATCTACTGGCACATCTACGGTAAGCAAAACCTTTCGAACGAGGCCTACAAGACCACGCCGGAAGCCTTCGCTGCCAAGGCCGAGAAATTCATCGAGGAAAATACCGTCCGCAAGGAAACGGGTCTGAACGGCGACGAAATCCCGGTCGTCAAGGTCCCCGCCGGCGGTGACGGCTACCTGATCGCCCGCCTGTGGAACTGGTACCCGATCCTCGAACTCGAGAAGGGCAAGGAATACAAGATCCACCTGTCGTCGATGGACTACAACCACGGCTTCTCGCTGCAGCCGGTGAACATCAACATCCAGGTGATCCCGACCTACGAGCACGTGGTCAAGATGACGCCGACCTCGGCGGGCACCTTCGCCATCGTCTGCAACGAATTCTGCGGCATCGGCCATCACACGATGCTCGGTCGGATTTACGTAAAATAAGGGGGAAGAATAGTGGCAACCACCTACCGTACCTGCCCGGCATCCGGGCTACAGTTTGAGGCGCATGCCGAAAAACTGATGAAGTGGAACGCCGTCGTGGCCGTTCTCTGGCTGCTCGTTGGCGGCATCACCGCCATCGGCGTCATCATGACCCGCTGGCCGGCCTTCAAGCTGCTGCCGCCGGACCAGTTCTACACCATCCTCACCGCGCACGGCGTCGACATGCTGCTGTGCTGGATCATCTTCTTCGAGATGGCTGTTCTGTACTTCGCCTCCTCGGTACTGCTGCGCTGCCGCCTGGCCGCGCCGAAGTGGGGCTGGGTCCAGTTCTGGCTGATGGTCGTCGGCTCGATCATGACCAACGTCGCCATCTTCCAGGGCGAGTCGAGCGTGATGTTCACGTCGTACGTGCCGATGCAGGCCGCGCCGCACTTCTACCTCGGCCTGATCCTGTTCGCCGTCGGCGCGCTGATCGGCTGCTTCGTGTTCATGGGCACCCTGATGGTCGCCAAGAAGGACAAGACCTACACCGGTTCGATCCCGATGGTCACCTTCGGCGCCCTGACGGCCTGCATCATCGCCGTGTTCACGATCCTGACCGGTGCCGGCATCCTGTTGCCGACCTTCCTCTGGTCCGTCGGCCTGATCAAGGAAGTCGACCCGCAGCTGTACCGCATGGTCTGGTGGGGTCTGGGTCACTCGTCGCAGCAGATCAACGTTGCTGCCCACGTGTCGATCTGGTACCTGATCCCGGCCATCGTCATCGGCGCCAAGCCGCTGTCGGAAAAGGTCTCGCGCGGCGCGTTCCTGATGTACATCCTGTTCCTGCAACTCGCCTCGGCTCACCACCTCCTGTCCGACCCGGGCATGAGCGCCGAGTGGAAGGTGCTGAACACCTCGTACTTCATGTACTTCGCCGTCATGGCCTCGATGATCCACGGTTTCACGGTTCCGGGTGCTGTTGAAGCGGCCATGCGTCGCAAGGGCTTCACCAACGGCGTGTTCGAGTGGCTGCGCAAGGCACCGTGGGGCAACCCGGCCTTCTCGGGCATGTTCATCTCGCTGGTCTCCTTCGGCTTCCTCGGCGGCATCTCCGGTGTCGTGCTCGGTACCGAACAGATCAACATGCTGATGCACAACACGTTCTACGTGCCGGGCCACTTCCACACGACGGTCGTGACGGGTACGACGCTGGCCTTCATGGCGG
>JAKJEY010000148.1:0-241 GCA_022705165.1 Pseudomonadota bacterium | reverse complement strand
CGTGTTCGGTATCGCCATGTCGATCACCGGCCTCGTCATGATGGGTGCCGGTACGCTGGGCGTCTCGCGTCGTCACTGGGACATGGCCTTCGGTGGCGCTCCGTTCCAGTATGAGTGGCCGGGTGCCGCCATGCTGATGATGGGCATGACCGGTTTCTTCGGTGTTATCACCATCATCGGCGGTGGCCTGTGGATCCTCCTCGTCGTCGGTTCGCTGCTGTTCGGCGAGAAGCTCGACGGC
>JAKJEY010000147.1 GCA_022705165.1 Pseudomonadota bacterium | reverse complement strand
AGTTCAAGATCGGCCTTGTCCTTGAAATGCATCCGCCTTCCCGCGCAATAGAAGACCAGGACGCCTCCACCATCCTCGGCCATCTGGTCCGCAATCTTCAGCGTGCAGTTGCAGTCATCAACGAGCGGTGCGCGCAGTAGCCGCAGCATCGAATTCGGCGGCACTTCGCCGACGCAATGCACGGAACCATCGTCGTCGTAGGCGACCGGTATGCGCACGAGGACATCGGCGGCCGTCACCACACCGAGGGGATAGTGAACCGCGTGGTCGTAGAAATTCTCCTTCGTCAGATGAGCCCCGAACTCCCGTTGCGATATCTCCTGATAGACCTCGAAGGCCGGCCGGCCGTCGATGCTGACGACGCGATTGCCGCTCGCCGAGGTGGCACGCATCAGGGTCTGCGATACCGGATAGTCGTGCTCGACGACATTCTTCACCGCGTCCTCGAAAAGCAGACCGAGGACACCGTCGCCGAGGGTGCGCTCGGCATCGAACAGGCAGGGTATCGGCTGAAAGGTTTCACTGCCGGCATTGACGCCGGCATAGCAAACGCGCTTGTGCAGTTTGCGATAGATGCCGGTCAATATCGAGCCGATGGCAGGGAGCTGGCCGTCGAATATCAGGAAAAGCGTCGGTATGGCGGCTGGCGCCGTGACCTCGCCCGTCAGCCGCGCCTCGACTTCCTGCACGACCTCCTGCGCCGTGTCGGCGGCCGTTTCCCGGGACGGGAGGAGGAATCCTTGTGGTGCGTTGTCGAAACGCACGAGCCATGCACCCCGGGGCGAAAAGCCGGATGGCGTGATCAACATCGGGAAGATGGCACCAAACAGCGGGATGCCGCGCTGGCGGCAGGCGGATTGCAGTTCCGGAACATTGCCCTTGCCGGCTTCCGGCAGCAGTACCAGCAGTCCCATCCCGGGGTGCGCCGCCTGCCAGTCATCCAGTGTCTGCGAAAGGCCGTCGAGCGTGTCGGGGAGCAGTCGTTGTCCGTCAATCATCGTTGGTCGGGGTATGTGGTCCGGGGAAGAGTACATCGGTAAAGCCGAAGCGTGTCATGTCCCGCATCCGGGTCGGGTAGAGCCTGCCGATCAGATGATCGCATTCGTGCTGGACGACACGGGCGTGGAATCCGGAGACGCTGCGGTCGATCCTTCGGCCACAGGAGTCGAAACCCCGATAGCGGATGCGCTCGTAACGGGGAACCTCGCCGCGCAATCCCGGCAGCGACAGGCAGCCTTCCCAGCCGAGCGTCTCGTCGTCGTCGAGCGGCAGGATTTCCGGGTTGATCAGGATCGTCTGCGGTACCGGTTCGGCATCCGGATAACGCTCGCTGCGCTCGAAACCGAAGATCACGACCTGCAGCCCGACGCCGATCTGCGGTGCGGCGAGTCCGACGCCGCCAGCCGCGGCCATGGTATCGAACATGTCGTCGATGAGTGCGTGCAGCGCTGCGGTATCGAAGGCCTCGACGCGGGCTGCCGTTTCCAGAAGCCGGGCGTCCCCCATGCGCAGGATTTCCCTCACCGTCATTTCGCCGGGTTCCGCGCAGGGCGCAACGGGTCAAGCAGCGCCTTCAGGCCGTTATGGTCGATTTCCTGCATCAGTTGCAGCAGCCGGCCGATTTCGCCCGGAGGAAAGCCCTCTCTGGCGAACCAGTTGAGATAGTTGCCGGGCAGGTCCGCGATGATGCGCCCCTTGTGCTTGCCAAAGGGCATTTCAGTGCGGGTCAGCTTTTCCAGGTCGACGGGTTGCATGGCGGGCATGGTTTTCCGGCGCAATTCGAAACTTTTCCTGTGCCGGGGAAATCAATGGGAAACGTGGCATTGTAGCGGGTCACCGCTAACGGCGTTGTGCAGGCTTGGATTCATCATGCCGTGATGAGAGTTGGCGTGTTGTTGTGCTGATGTGTGACGTATTTCCTGTGCTGCTTCGGCAAGGGGATCTATTATGCATAGCGTATAATTTGCGTTCCGGTCCGGTTCGCGAACCGGACTCCAACCCCGACGAATCGACAGTAAATCATGGCCCAAGAATTCCTCTCCGTCCTCTGTGCCGACATCTCCGGTGGCGAAAAGCTCTTCCAGAAGCTTGCCTCGTCGGAAGCGGCGCATGCCGTGGGCCGCTTCGAGAAGCGCATGGCGCAGACCGTGGAAGGCTTTCACGGGCGCCTCGCACGCTCCGAAGGCGCTCGCGTCATGGCCTATTTTGCAGAAGCGGAAGATGCCTTGCAGTCGGCAGTCGAGATCCAGCGTCGCGTCGCCAATCTGCCGCCGATGTCCGGTGTCGCCCTTGGCGTCAAGGTCGGGGTCTGCGTCGGCCATGCAGCCAACGAGATGCGCTTCTTCGAGACGGAGAATGCGAGCAACGCCGCGATCAATCTGTTGCAGTTTGCCGAGCCCGGGCAGGTGCTGATGAGCGTGCCCAAGCGCGCCAAGGGATTTTCGTGGAACGATCTCGTCGCGCACAGTCACCCGGAGTTCGAGTTGCGTAGCGGCAAGCGGCAACTTGGTGTGTACGAGCTGGACTGGCGAGGGTTCACCGTCGCGCAGATGAAGCCCTCGTCGGCGAACGACTCCGTGTGCCCGCTGCCGCTGTACCTGCATTTCCAGGGGCGGACGATCGAGCTGGAGGCGGGGACGCCGGATCTGACCATCGGGCGCCTCGCCAATTGCGGCCTGGTGCTGACGAGCGAGAAATGCTCCCGCGTTCATGCCCGTATCGTCCGTCGTGGCGGCAGCTACTTCCTGATCGACCAGAGTACCAATGGCACTTTCGTCAAACCGAAAGGCGGCAACGAGCATCGTGTGCTGAAGCACGAACTGGCCCTCAGCGGGCGTGGGCGGATCAGCTTCGGCCAGCCGCTGAGCGACGCCGGCGAGGAATATGCCCACTATGCCATCGGTGAGACCCTGCAGCTGCGCTCGCAGCATTCGGTCTTCCCCTGATCCCCGCCCATGAAAAATAGCCGACCACTGGTCGGCTATTTTTTTGTGTGGGCAAGCGTTAGCGCTGCTTCTTCTTTTCTTCCGCTTCGCGGACGGCGCGCAGGACGTCGGCTTCCAGCACCGTGGTGTCGGTACCGAAGGCCTTCGGCATGACGATCTCCTCGATCACCGGTTCCTCGCCTGCCGCGGCACCGCCGGGCATCGTCCGGTAGACGCGGGCAAGGTATTTGGCCTGCGCCAGATCCTGCTCGCTGAGGCCGGTCTGCATGCCGGGGGGCACGTCGGCGCCCAGCTCGATCAACAGCTTGACGACATCCGTCTTGCCGCCGCGGATCGCCATCGACAGCGGGGAAACCGGTTCACTGTTGTCTGTGATGTTGACCTTGGCACCCCGCCGTACCAGTTCGCGGACGATGTCGGGGAATCCCATGAAGCAGGCAATGCCGAGCGGCAGGCCGGGTACACCCTGGCCGTCGTTGATTTCCACCGGTGCGCCCGCTTCGAGGGCGGCCAGTACTTCGACCAGATGTCCTGAACGGACTGCCTTGATCAGTGCATCTTGGGAACTCACGGGGGAACCTCCGTCGGTTTCGTCTTGTTATTCGAGAATGCTGCGGTCAGGCAGCGCCGTGCCCGGCCAAGTTTCATCCGAGCGCCGCCTGCGGTCAAGTCTGCGTGTCAGGATTTTCCGCTGAGGCGCCGGAGCAGGGCGGCGCTGCTTTCCTCGAGCGAGGCCCCCTGGGCCTGCATCAGCTTGACGTTGAGCACCAGATTCTCCAGCACCAGCTTGGCCGCGACCGCGAGCAGCACGGTCATCCTGTTCTCTTCGCCCAGCTGTGCTGCCTGCTCCGCGATCTCGCGGATATGGTTGCAGACCAGCAGGCGCAGATCGTCCTCGTCGTAAGGCAGGTCGCCGTAGTCGATCGGATCCTCGACTTCGATTTCCCGGATCAGGGTGGCCAGCGCTTCGGCGGTGATCGGCATCGCCTATTCGGGCGTGTGGCCGAGACGGTGCGACAGCTCGGCGCAACAGGCGCGCAGCGCAGCAGCGTTCTCGCCGTCGAGCGAAGGGTCGAAAAGCGCGGTCGGGCCGAGTACGGTGATGACCAGTGCAAGATGGCCATCGTGATCGAAGACCGGTGCAGAGAGGGCGTTGATGCCGGGTAGCGGCTCGCTGACGACCTGCGCCATGCCGTGCGCACGGATTTCCTTCAGTTGCTTCTGGGTCGCCTTCCATGAGGGACGCAAATCGCTCTTGGGATAGGCATAAGGGTGGTGCGAGGCGATTTCGATATAGTGCTCGATCGTCTTCTCGGGCAGGTAGGCAGCGAAGACGCGGCCGGTCGCCGTCTTGAACAGTGACATCACCGTGCCGGTGCGCATGTTGATGTGGATCGGGTGCGACGATTCCTCGATATGCACGATGGTCGGGCCGGCGTTGCCCCACACGGCCAGCGCCACGGTCTGGTGCAGTTGCTCCGCGAGCTCGGTTGCGGCGTACGTACCAAGGCGCACGGGGTTGAGCCGCCGCAGGCAGGTCAACCCGAGCTGCAGCGCCAGCGGGCCGAGTTCGTAGCGCGAGGAAGCCGGATCCTGTTCGACGAGGCCGAGCTTGCCGAAGCTGACCAGATAGGGGTGGGCCTTGGCGGCCGGCATGTCCGACTGCTGCGCCAGATCCTTCAACGTCATCGGCTCGCCGACTTCGGCCAGTGTGGTCAGGAGTCGGCCGCCGACTTCGATCGACTGGATGCCGCGCTGGGGTTTTTCCATGGTGGTCGTGCTTGTCTTTTCGGTCTTTGGTCGCGGCATTCTAACCTCCGGAGGGCGGTGAGCGTTTTTCGTCATGTTAGCAACTAACAAACCAATTGACTATTATCAAATCGCAGTCTATCTTTGCTGCAAGTCGAAATTCAACGGAGCCATTCCATGAGCGGCAAAGCCTTCGCCTCGCAGGCAGATCTGGAAGAAAAGAAGGTCAGCTTCGAGCAGCTGTCCGAGAACGCCTGGGCCTACACGGCCGAAGGCGACCCCAATACCGGCATCATCATCGGTGATGATTCGGTGATGATCATCGACGCCACGGCGACGCCGGTCATGGCGCAGGACGTCATCCGGCGCGTGCGGACGGTGACCGACAAGCCGATCAAGTACGTGACGCTGACGCACTACCATGCGGTGCGCGTGCTCGGTGCCTCCGGCTACAAGTCCGAAGGGTTGCAGCAGATCATCGCCAGCCAGGACACCTACGACCTGATCGTCGAGCGCGGCCAGCAGGACATGGACTCCGAGATCGGTCGTTTTCCGCGCCTCTTCAATGCTGTCGAATCCGTGCCGGGCCTGACCTGGCCGACGATCGCCTTCAAGGGCGAGATGACGCTGTGGATGGGCAAGCTGGAAGTGAGGATCATGCAGCTCGGTCGCGGCCACACCAAGGGCGACACGGTGGTCTGGCTGCCGCAGCAGAAGGTGCTGTTCTCGGGTGACCTGGTGGAGTTCGACGCCACGCCCTACGCCGGGGACGCCTACTTCCAGGATTGGCCG
>JAKJEY010000146.1 GCA_022705165.1 Pseudomonadota bacterium | reverse complement strand
TGGCCAGTGATTCGACCCATCTCTGTGAGCAGGTCGGTGTATTTACCCCGAAAGCCCTGCAGCGGGATTCGCTGAGCGCCGGCGAGGTGGGATACATTATTTCCGGCATCAAGGAACTGCAGGCCGCCAAGGTGGGCGATACGGTGACCCTGGCCGAAAATCCGGCAACGGAGGCGCTGCCGGGCTTCAAGGAAATCAAGTCGCAGGTGTTTGCCGGTCTTTACCCGGTCGAGGCCAACCAGTACGACCAGCTGCGCGACTCGCTCGAGAAGCTCAAGCTCAACGATGCCTCGCTCCACTTCGAGCCGGAAGTCTCGCAGGCGCTGGGCTTCGGCTTCCGCTGCGGCTTCCTTGGTCTGCTGCACATGGAGATCGTGCAGGAACGGCTCGAGCGCGAGTTCGACCAGGATCTGATCACGACCGCCCCGACGGTCGTCTATGAAGTGGTGATGCGCGACGGTTCGGTGGTTCAGGTCGAGAATCCGGCCAAGCTGCCGGAAACGCAGAAGGTCGAGGAAGTGCGCGAGCCGATCATCACGGCGACGATCTTCGTGCCGCAGGATTACCTCGGCTCGGTCATCACGCTGTGCAACCAGAAGCGCGGCAATCAGGTCGACATGCATTACCACGGACGTCAGGTGAAGGTCGTCTACGAGATGCCGATGGCTGAAGTGGTGATGGATTTCTTCGACAAGCTGAAGTCGGTGTCGCGCGGCTACGCATCGCTCGACTACGATTTCAAGGAATACCGCGCTGCCGATGTGGTCAAGCTTGACGTCCTGATCAACGGTGAAAAGGTCGATGCGCTGTCGATCATCGTTCACCGTGCCAACGCGCCGTATCGCGGCCGCGAACTGGCCTCCAAGATGCGCGAACTGATCCCGCGCCAGATGTACGACGTCGCCATCCAGGCGGCGATCGGCTCGACCATCGTGGCACGCGAGAACGTCAAGGCCATGCGCAAGGACGTGCTGGCCAAGTGCTACGGCGGCGATATCACCCGCAAGAAGAAACTGCTCGAAAAGCAGAAGGCGGGCAAGAAGCGCATGAAGCAGGTAGGCTCTGTCGAGATTCCGCAGGAAGCCTTTCTCGCGGTCCTGCGCGTGGATGGAAAGTAAGGGGGCTGCCTGTGAATTTCGCGTTGATCCTGTTCGTCCTGCTGCTGGTCTCTGGCGCCATCTGGGCACTCGACTCGCTGCTCTTGAAGCCAAGGCGCCAGGCCGACGCGAAGGACCCCTGGTGGGTCGAATACGGTGCCGGTTTCTTCCCGGTCATCCTGATCGTCTTCGTGCTTCGCTCGTTCATCGTCGAGCCGTTCAAGATTCCGTCGGGATCGATGATCCCGACGCTGCTCGTTGGCGATTTCATCCTGGTCAATAAATACACCTACGGCATCAGGCTGCCGATCATCAACAAGAAGGTGATCGACATCGGCCAGCCGCAGCGTGGCGACGTCATGGTTTTCCGCTATCCGGAAGATCCGTCGCTCGACTACATCAAACGCGTGGTCGGACTCCCCGGTGACAAGGTGGCTTACCAGAACAAACGGCTCACGATCAACGGCCAGCCGGTTCCCGTCAGCAAGCTCGATGACTTCCTCCATTCCGAGCGCCTGTACTATTCAAAGCAGTTCAAGGAAAAACTCGGTGAAACTGAACACCGGATGCTCAACGATGACGACGCACCGTCGTTCATCAATGACGCAGTCCTGTTCCCACACCGGGAAAATTGTCTCTACAATAATGCCGGCGTGATCTGCACGGTGCCGCCCGGCCATTACTTCATGGTCGGCGACAACCGGGACAACAGCCGTGACAGCCGGGTCTGGGGCTTCGTGCCCGACGAAAACATCGTCGGCAAGGCCTTCCTGATCTGGTTCAACTTCAGCGACCTCGGTCGTGTGGGTTCGTTCAAGTAGGAGAGGAGGAGGACATATGAAAAACAAGCAAACGGGGGTCAGCCTCTCGGGCCTCATGTTCTGGGGTGTGATTGTCGCGATGGTGGCGCTGCTGGTGATCAAGGTAGCCCCCTCGGCTATCGAGTTCTACAAGATCAAGAAGGGCATCACGGCGACTGCCCAGAATGCAAAGCCGGACATGACGGTTGCGGATATTCGCAATGCTTACGCCAAGTATGCCGAGATCGACCATACGTCGGATGTCACGCCTGCTGATCTGGAGGTCACGAAGGAAGGCAGCCAGGTCGTTATCTCCGTGTCGTACGAAAAACGCATCCCGCTGTTCGGGCCCGCCAGCCTGCTCATCGATTACCAAGCGTCTTCCCAGGGTAAATGAACGTAGCGCGGCTCGAGCAGGCGCTCGGCTACAGCTTTTCCGAGCCGAGCCTTCTGCAAACCGCGCTGACTCACCGCAGCCACAGTACGCCACACAACGAACGGCTTGAATTCGTCGGCGACTCGGTACTCAACTGCGCCATCGCGCTTGAACTTTACCGGCGCTTCCCGAGTCTTCCAGAGGGCGACATGTCGCGCTTGCGCGCCAATCTGGTCTGCCAGGATGCCCTGCACCGGATTGCCGAAGTCCTCGAACTCGGCGCCCAGCTGCGGCTCGGCGAAGGCGAGCTTCGCAGCGGCGGCCATCGCCGCCCATCCATCCTTGCCGATGCACTGGAGGCCCTGATTGGTGCCGTTCACCTTGACGGCGGTTTTTCTGCTGCAGCCGATCTGGTCGGTCGGCTATATGCAAGTCAGCTGGCAACGATCGTCCCCGGCCAGCAAGCCAAGGATCCAAAAACACGGCTGCAGGAGTATCTTCAGGGACGGCGTCTGCCACTGCCGAAATATGTGATGATGGATACATCAGGGCAGGCGCATCTACAACAATTCCGCGTCTGTTGCGAATTGCCCGCGCTGCGTATTTGCAGCGAAGGGGTTGGCCCCAGCCGTCGTGCTGCCGAGCAGATGGCGGCAGAGAAAGCATTGGAAGCGATCAAGTGAAATCCGGATATGTTGCCATCGTCGGCCGACCCAACGTCGGCAAGTCGACCCTGCTCAATGCCCTGATCGGCGAGAAGATCAGCATCGTCTCCAGGAAGGCGCAGACGACGCGCCACCGCATTACCGGCATCCGCACCGACGACGATGCCCAGTTCGTCTTTGTCGATACCCCCGGCTTCCAGATGCAGCACACCAATGCGCTCAACCGCGCGATGAACCGTGGCGTGACGCAGGCGCTGGCTGATGTCGACGTGGTCCTCTTCGTCATCGAAGCCGACCGCTTTGGCGGCAAGGACAAGGTCGTCCTCAACCTGCTCCCCGAGGACAAGCCGGTCATCCTCGTCATCAACAAGATGGACCGGGTCAAGGACAAGGCGGCCTTCGTGCCGTTCCTGACCGAGGTTGCTGGGAAACGCAGTTTTGCCGCCATCGTCCCGGTCAGTGCCACCAACGGCCGGCAGCTCGACGAACTGCTCGGTGAGGTCAGGAAGCATCTGCCGCACGAGGAGCTGCTCTTCGCCGAAGACGAGATGACCGACAAGAGCAGCCGCTTCATCGCCGCCGAATACATCCGCGAGAAGCTGTTCCGCCTGCTCGGCGACGAACTGCCGTACTCGACCACCGTCGAGATCGAGAAATTCGAGGAAGAGGGCGCGCTGAAACGCATCTTTGCTGCGATCGTCGTCGACCGTCCCGGCCACAAGGCCATCGTCATCGGCAAGGGCGGCGAGACGCTGAAGCGCATCGCCACCGAGGCGCGGCAGGACATGGAGCGCCTGTTCGACGGCAAGGTCTACCTCGAAATCTGGGTCAAGGTGAAGTCGGGCTGGACGGATGACGAGCGTCTGCTGAAGAGCCTCGGCTACGAGTAGGATCCGCACGAATATGCCCCTGGCTTCGTTGCACCTCCTTGCCCTGGCCGACGATACGGTCAGCGTCGGACAAGGCGGTTTCCTGCAGCGCATCGGCGCGCCTTGCCGGGCCGGCAGCCCTGCGCGCCCGCTTCATTTCTCCGCCCGCGCCTGAGTTTTCCCATGCAGCGGCAACGCGTCGATGCACAGCCAGCCTATGTGCTGCACACCTATCCGTTTCGCGAAACAAGCCTGATCGTCGAGGTCTTCTCGCGTGATTTCGGCCGTGTTGCGCTGCTGGCGCGCGGTGCGCGACGCCCGCGCTCGGCACTGCGCGGCCTGCTGATGGCTTTCCAGCCGCTCGAGCTGGGTTGGGCCGGCAAGGGCGAGGTGCAGACCCTGATGAAGGCCGAGTGGCAGGGGGGGCAGCCACTGTTGTCGGGCAAGGCGCTGTTCTGCGGCTACTACCTGAATGAACTGCTGATGAACCTGCTGCCGCGCGAGGACGCGCACGAAAAGCTGTTTGCCGCCTATGTCGAAACCTTGCGCCGCTTCGCCGGAGGTGTGTGCGAGGCCGATCTGCGCATGTTCGAACATGCGTTGCTGGCCGAGTTGGGCTATGGACTCACCCTCGCGCAGGACTGCGAAGGGCGCCCGGTCGATCCGCTGGCATACTATGCCTACGAGATCGAGCGTGGCGCAGTGCGCCTCGACCGGGCGGGTAACTCGGCCCTGTCCGTATGCGGCAAGACCCTGCTCGACCTCGACCGCGAGGATTTTTCCGACCCGCGCTCGCTGCAGGAGTCGAAACAGCTGATGCGGGCGCTGATGACCCATTACCTCGGCGGTCAGCCGCTGGAAACACGCAAGATATTCATGGAGTTGCAGGAGCTATGAGCAAACCAATGATTGAACTCGGCGTCAACATCGACCACGTCGCCACGCTGCGTCAGGCCCGCCGCACCTGGGAGCCCGATCCCGTCTGGGCAGCGGTCGAGGCTCACCTCGGCGGTGCCGACGGCATCACCGTGCATCTGCGCGAGGACCGGCGCCACATCCAGGATGCCGACGTCGAGAAACTGCGCCAGCTCACCCAGATCAAGCTCAACCTCGAAATGGCCGCGACCGACGAGATGGTCGGCATTGCCTGCCGCCTCAAGCCGGAAATGGCCATGCTGGTGCCCGAAGGCCGGCACGAGGTCACGACGGAAGGTGGCCTCGACTGCGTCGGTCAGGAAGCCAAGCTCAAGGACGCCATTGCAAGGCTGGCCGACGCCGGCATTGTCAGCAGCGTCTTCATCGACGCCGAACTGCCTCAGATCGAGGCGGCGGCGCGTATCGGCGCGAAAGTCTGCGAAATCCATACCGGCCCCTATGCCCACGCCTTCTTCAACCAGGGCCGCGACAACGAGAGCCCGGCCGTGCTGGCCGAGCTGGAAAAGATCCGCAAGGCCGGCGCCGCCATCCGCGCCGCCGGCATGCGCTTCAATGCCGGCCACGCGCTCAACTTCTACAACGTACAGCCGATCGCCGCCTTGCCGGGCGTGCGCGAGTTGCATATCGGCCATTCCATCGTCAGCCGCTCGGTCTTCGTCGGCCTGCGCGAAGCAGTGCGCGAGATGAAGGCGCTGATGCGCGAAGCAGCGCAGCGCGGCGAGTAGCCCGCGGCATGATCTACGGCATCGGCACCGACATCGTCGCCGTCGAGCGGCTGGCCGCCATGTTCGAGC
>JAKJEY010000145.1 GCA_022705165.1 Pseudomonadota bacterium | reverse complement strand
CCTTGAACACGTTGATTCCAAACGTTTCCCGCCGGCCGGTCCGGACGTCGCGCCCAAGGAAAAACAGCAGGATTTCCAGCTTGTTTGTACCCGCGAGCTTGGTGCGGGCATCGATACTCTTCAGCAGTTCGGACATGTCTGAGTCCCTTCCGAAAACCTGTTGTGTTCTCGTTGCATTACTAATGATTCGGCCATGTTAATCCATCATTGCGGCAAGCACCATGCCAACCGCAAGTTGCAAAGGCTCATACCTCGGTCTTGTAACCGATCCGGAATCCTCCCCAGTGCCGGCCCTTGACCATCACCGGCGCCGAGATGTCATGCATGACCTCTCCGGTATCCCGTCTGTACGTCTGCAGCAGGAACGGTTGTTCATGATCCCCGCATCGCTTGCCGACCGGATCATCGAACATCCGTTTGGTCCGGTTATTGACGAAATCGACCTTTTCGTCACCGGTCAGGGGCTGCGAGAACTTGCGGTTATGTGTCGGAACGTAGCCCTTTCGGTCACAGGAAATCGCATAGACCAGCCACGGGTGCTGATCAAGCAGCTTCTCCTGCACGGGAGTCAGCACCTGATCGGTCAGGTCGTCGAACTTGGTCTTGAATTTTGGCGGCTTGGTATTGGGAATCGGCTGGTAAGCCTGCTCGAACAGATCTTCCAGGCGAACACGCCCGGAATCAACGGCACGCTCCAGAATCTGGCCAACCTCGGCCGCCGCGCGCTGCACGATCGGAGGCATCTTGGCATGCGTCTGCACCGCCTGCTCCCCGGCGTTGCCGAGCTTAAAAACGTTCCCGATCTCCTTCAGGTTGGTCGCCAGATACTCCAGCTGTGCCGCCTCGCGGAGCGCCTTGCCCGTAGCGTCGCTGTTCGCTTCCGCCATGGACATGATGTTGCGCACATGATCGGCGATGTCAGCCCCGGCACGACTCTGCTCGTCGATCGCAGCAGCAATCGCATCGACCTTCTCCATCGTTTCCCGGGCACCGCGATTGATCCTGTCGAGCGAATCCGCAGCCTGCTGGGCAAGTGCCGCACCATTTTTCGCCTGGCCGGTACCGGCCTCGATGCTGGCAATGGCGCTATCGGTCTCACCCTGGATTGCCGAGATCATCGAGCCGATCTCGCCGGTCGCCTGCGAGGTGCGCTCCGCCAACTTGCGCACTTCGTCAGCAACGACCGCAAACCCACGCCCCTGCTCACCGGCGCGGGCAGCCTCAATCGCCGCATTCAAGGCAAGAAGGTTGGTCTGATCGGCAATTTCACGAATCGTCTGGACAATCCCGCTGATTGCCTTCGAACGCTCGCCGAGCGCATAGACCACTTCGGACGACTGGGTCACCGAGGCTGCAATCCGCTCCATCTCAGCAGAAGCATCGCGAACGATATCCATGCCCTCGGCCGAGAGGCCGCTTGCGGATTCTGCGATCTGGGCCGTTGCCGTTGCATTCTGGCTGACCTCATGCATGTTGCCGGTCAGCTGGTTCATTGCAGAAGCGGTCGCCAGCGCGGCATCGCGCTGTTGGTTGGAACCCGTCGCGACCGTGTTTGCCTCATCGATCAACAGCGCCGACGCCCGGGCCACCTCGACGGAATTGAAAAAGACCTTGCCGATGATCGTCGAAAAACTGGCCATCAGCTTGTTGAATGCCTGAGCCGTCGCCGCGACCTCATCGCTACCGGCATCAGGTGCCCTGCGCGTCAGGTCGCCATCCATGTACATGCGTTCGATCACCGACCGCAACTCATTAAGACGACCAACGAGACCCGATTCAATGATGAATGCCAAGACACCACCAACGACGACCAGCACAACCAGCGTTATCAGCCCGCCCTGGGTGCCCGTGCCGAACAACTCAGGGCCATACACCGTGGCAGCCGCCGCGATGAGGGCCATGGCAAGGAACCCTCCACGAATTTTCAAGCTCAGTCCGTTCATGCTGTTTGTCTCGTTGTTGTCACAGCTGGTTCTACCCCCCTCATAGCATCAGATCATCAGGCAATGCGGAAGAGTTTGCCGAAATTGGCGATTTCCAACACCTGTTTCACGGGGCCGCGGACATTGGTCAATGTCAGCGCCTTGTTCGCAGCACCGGCCTTGTCGCGCAGCATCAGCAACATGCCCAACGCCGAACTGTCGAGGTACTCGACCCCCCCCATGTCAATGGTGACCGCACTAATATCGCTCTCAGCCATCAGCGGCTCGTAGGCATTGCGAAAATCGCGATGGGCGTTGAAGTCGAAACGGCCGGAAAGACGGACTTCCGCAGTCCCGGATTCCTTGGTGATGCTTGCTTGCATGCTTACCTCCCCCGCTTATCACTTTAGTACTAGTCGCCGAACTATGCCACAACGCGGGCAGCGCTGGCGAGCACCCGCCGCGACATATTTTCGAGGCTGGAGACCTCTTCAACTGCTCCCACCAGCGCCGCTTCACGCGGCATGCCATAGACCACGCAGCTCGCCTCGTCCTGCCCGAAAGTACGCGCCCCGGCCTGGCGCATGCGCAACAATCCTTGTGCGCCATCCTTGCCCATACCGGTCAAAATAACGCCAACCGCCTGTTTACCAACCAGTTCGGCTGCGGAATCGAAAAGCACATCGACCGACGGCCGGTGACGATTCACCGGCGGCGTGGCAAGCAGTTCGGTAATGTAACCACCGCCTTGACGCCGGATCTGCAGGTGAGAATGCCCCGGCGCTACATAGACGGTCCCCGGCTCGAGACGCTCCCCCCCCTGCGCCTCGATGACACGAGGCGCGCACAGGCTGTCGAGGCGCTTGGCAAACGAGGCGGTAAAGTTTTCAGGCATGTGTTGCACGATCAGGGTAGGCGGGCAGTCCGCCGGAAACCCGAGCAGGAAATCCTTGATCGCCTCAGTGCCTCCGGTCGAGGCACCGACGAAAATCAGATTGCCGTTGCCCGAAGTCTTTGCCGACGAAACTGGAACCGCTGGCCTTGTCGCGGTCGCTGCAGCCGGCACTACACGCTTCAGGCGGGCAGCGGCAGCCCCTCGCAATTTGTCGGCCAGTTCTTCCGCATACTCCGTCATAGCGGCCGGGCTGTCCACGCGGGGCTTGCCAATGAAATCGATAGCACCGAGCTCGAGCGCCCGCAATGTCGTGTCCGAGCCAGCCTCGGTAAATGCCGACACCATCACGACGCGCGTCGGCCGCAAGCGCATCAGGCGTTCAAGGAACTCGAGACCGTCCATCCGCGGCATCTGCACGTCGAGCGTCAGCACGTCGGGATTGAGCGTCTTGATCATCTCGCGTGCGACGTGTGCATCCGGCGCTGCCCCAACCACTTCAAGGTCGGGGTTCGAATTGATCAGTTCGGTGAGCAATTTTCGCATCACCGCGGAATCATCGATTACTAGAACCTTCGTCGTCATTGATGTCTGAATTGTTTGAATTCGGGGGCAATGTGGTCGGCGGATTTTGGCTCTCAGCCGGTGTGACCAATCAAGTGAACAGTTCGATATCGCCCTCGACCTTCGAGTGCTCGATACGCGATTTGTATTCCTTCTCGCGATTGAACAGGGTGTCGTTGTGTACCCTGTGCAACTTGCGTACCAACACGCGGCCAGCATTCGGGAAGTAGTAGACCTTGCGCGGATAGGAATCGAGCAGATCCTTGGCCACCACCGGAATTTTTTCAGTCTGCAGGAACTTCAGCACAAACTCGGCATTGCGGGCGCCGACATTGCTCGACGACAGGCTTTCCAGCACCGCACCGCCGCCGAACACTTTGGCCTCAAGCCGATTGCGGCGGGCGCCGGACTTGAGCAGGTGGTTGATCAGCATTTCCATCGCATAGGTGCCGTAACGCGCAGAACTGCTGACCACGTCCTTGCCGCCTTCGTCGGGCAGCATGAAATGATTCATGCCGCCGATGCCGTTCTCGCTGTCGCGGATGCACGCAGCAACGCAGGAGCCGAGCACGGTGACGAGCAGCATGTCGCGGGTCGTCACGAAATACTCGCCCGGAAGGATCTTGGCAGCCTGGCAGTCGAAATTGCGGTCGTGATAGAGGTTGGTGGCGAACCCCTCCACGTACTCATGGTCTGGCGCCGGCTGCACATAGCTCCGGCGCTGCCGCTCAACGTGTGCGACGGGAGAGTTCATAAACGGTCTTGCCCAGTGAGCGGAAAATATCGGCGGCGTGCAGGAAGCTTTCCGAATGCCCCGCAAACAGGAGGCCATCCTCCTGCATCATCGGTGCAAAACGCGACAGGATCTTGTACTGCGTCGGTTTGTCGAAATAAATCATGACGTTGCGGCAGAAAATCACATCCAGCGGGCCCTTTACGGGATACGAGGCATTCAGCAGGTTGAGCTGCTGGAACTGGATCATGCGACGCAGTTCCGGACGCACCGCCGCATACCCCTCCTGACTGCCGGACCCCTTCAGGAAGAAACGCTTCAGTCGATCGGGCGAAAGGCGCTCGACCCGATCCATCGCATAGACCCCCTTGTCGGCGGTTGCCAGCACATTGGTATCAAGGTCGGTTGCGATGATCGACACCGGCGTCGTGAAACTGTTGAAGGTTTCCGCCACCGTCATCGCGATCGAATACGGTTCCTCGCCGGTGGACGCGGCGCTGCACCAGACACGAATCGGATTGCGGCTCCCCAGTTTCTTCAGGTGCTCGGCAAAGATCGGAAAATGATGCGGTTCACGGAAGAACGATGTCAGGTTCGTCGTCAGAGAATTGACGAACCGCTCCCATTCGTCGGAGTTGCCCTTCTCGAGCATCTCCAGATAGTCACCGAAACTGTTCTTGTTGGTGGCACGCAGGCGGCGCGCAAGGCGCGAATAAACCATGTCCTGCTTGGCCGGCGACAGCGAAATGCCGGCATGCTGGTAGATCAGTTTCCTGACGCGCTCAAAGTCGGCGGAGGTAAAGACAAACTCTCTCGTGCCGCCTTCCCGCTGGCCGAGCCCTCCCGGGGTACGAGCTGGCGCAGACGATGATGCGGCAATGCCTCCCCCCGGTTGCAGCGGCCGCGAAAGGCTCGACGAAAGGGGTGACTGCGGCCGTGCCGGCGCCGGAGTCGCTGGTCGTGCGCCAAGCGGTGATGCCGGGCGCGCGCCCAGCGAGGAGCCGGCCGGCGACAGACTCGACGAACCGGGTTTGGCAGGCGGCACCGGCGGGCGTTTTGGATCGACCATGACTTAGCTGCCTTCCATCGCGAATTGTCGACATTCGACCATCAGAACTCTTCCCACTCGTCGTCGAGCGATGCCGGCAGGCGGGCGGGCGACTTGCGGCTGGTGGACTGCGCCACGAAACGCGCAGGGGCTTCTTCCTGCGGCGGTTCAGCTGGCGCCTCTTCCCTCGTCACAGCGGGTTTATGCGCCCGGGCCGCACCGCCTTCAGCCAGATGGAAGACCGAAACGGCATCCATCAGCGAGCGGGCCTGTTCCTCCAGGCTCTCGGCGGCGGCGGCGGCTTCCTCGACCAATGCGGCGTTCTGCTGCGTGACTTCGTCCATCTGGGTAATGGCCAGCCCGACCTGCTCGATGCCCGAGCTTTGCTCGCGGCTGGCCTCGGCGATATCCGTCATGATGGCCGCCACACGCCC
>JAKJEY010000144.1:5367-5615 GCA_022705165.1 Pseudomonadota bacterium | reverse complement strand
GTTGGGCGGACAGGTTCTCAAAATCAAATAGGGATTTGTCCATCAGATGTGAGGGAACGACGTTGGTAAGTGCCGTGAACATGCTACTTAGACGTCGCGGATCTTCCTTCTCCCATTTCTGGAGAAGCTCCCGCATTACCTGCCGTTGCAGGTTCGGTTGAGAGCCACATAGATTGCAAGGGATGATCGGGAATTCCATTGCCTTCGCGTATTTCTTGATGTCCTCTTCCCTACAATAGGCAAGCGGC
>JAKJEY010000144.1:0-5275 GCA_022705165.1 Pseudomonadota bacterium | reverse complement strand
GCAGTGTTTGAAGGATGTCATCTCGGTGGTGGCCAAGTGCGATCTTAGTGGCGCCTAATTCCTTCGCTGTTCGATAAAGAATACCTCGCCTCAAGCGTGAGCACAGAGAGCAGGTGGTCTTACCTGGAGCGAGTTTCTCCTGAACGATGCTGTATGTATCTTGCTCAACGATCTTGTAGTTGATGCCGAGCCCATCGAGGTAATTAGGTAGAACATGCTCCGGAAAACCAGGTTGCTTTTGATCTAAATTGACCGCAATTACCTCAAATTGAATCGGGGCTACACCTTGCAGATATCGAAGAGTATCGAGCATGGTGTAGCTATCGGCTCCGCCAGATAGGCAAACCATTACGCGATCGCCTTCTTCGATCATCTTGAAGTCGATAACTGCCTTCCCCGTATTCTTCCGAATTAGCTTTTGCAGAGCTTCGAAGTTCCTTGATCCTCGCGTCAGATGACTTTCCTCTTTTGTCGAACGATCAAATTGAAAATCAACTGGAATAGATTCAAGGGAGGGGTTGATGAGGGCGCTCATGTCGTGATCCCGGAGGCGCGTAGGCGCCTTGTTGCGATGGTTGTGCTGCCCATCGTGAAGGATATCCACGATTAGAGTTGGGGCAAGGCGCGATTTTATCTCGGGCTGACGAACACCTGCCTCACCAATTTTGTAAAAAATAGAAGCGGTCTTGCAGGGGTATTTGGGGGGGGCGATAGAGATGAATCGCCAGCTATTTACATTCCATTAGATTTTTGTAAATAAGTCATTTTATCTATCTGCCAGAAATAGAGGGTTTTACTCTATATTTAGCTTCTCGTTCTTTAATCTTATTGCGGTTACGGCAAGGATTCCTACACCCTGCTCAGCATCCTGATGGCGATGCAGGAGCGCGCGCCGATCGACTTCAAGCTGGTGGCGATGAATCTCGACCAGAAGCAGCCCGGCTTTCCGGAACACATCCTGCCCGGCTATTTCAGGCAGATCGGCGTCGACTTCCGCATCGTGGAGGCCGACACCTACTCGGTGGTGAAAGAAAAGATTCCCGAGGGCAAGACGACCTGCTCGCTCTGTTCGCGCCTGCGTCGCGGCATCATCTACCGGACGGCGAAGGAACTGGGTGCCAACAAGATCGCGCTCGGCCACCACCGTGACGACATGGTGCACACGCTTTTCCTCAACCTGCTCTTCGGCGGCAAGATCAAGGCGATGCCACCGAAGCTGATCACCGATGACGGCGCCCATGTCGTGATCCGCCCGCTTGCCTACTGTGCCGAGGCCGACATCGCGCGCTATGCGCGTGCCGTTGAGTATCCGATCATTCCCTGCAACCTGTGCGGTTCGCAGGAGAACATGCAGCGCAAGAAGATCCGCGAAATGATGCAGGACTGGGACCGGCGCTATCCGGGGCGGACCGAGGCCGTGTTCACCGCGCTGCAGAACGTGGTGCCCTCGCACCTGGCCGACAACAAGCTGTTCGATTTCCGCGGGCTGCAACTGGGCGATGCCGTCGAGGAGGGCGATACGGCGTTCGACGGCCCGCAGTTCGGGGATGAGCTCAGCCTGCCCGAACCCTTTCCGGTGCCGCTCAAGACTGCCTGAGGCCGGTCGGCCTCCGCAGTCCTAGCGCGTTGAACTGCCTGTCAGCGCGCGACGTTCCCGCGCTTGCCAGTCGGGTGCAGCCCGTTCCATGGCAATGGCCGACCAGATGCGACGCGCGAGTTCCGGATCCTCGCGAGCGAGCCGGTGCGAGAGCATCAGGTAGTATGGTTTCTCGGCGTAGGGTCGTGGCAACACCTCCACCTTTCCGGTCAGCGCAGGATCGTCCGCCAGAAGTGCGGCGACTTCCCCCTGCAGCAGTATCGCGACATCGATGCGGCCGCGCAGCAGCTTCTGCAGCACGTCGAAGGTTGTCGGGGCGCCGTCGTCGACCGTGATGCCGGCCTGCTTGAGATCATCGACGACCGAGTAGCCGAGCGGTGCGCCGGCCGGATTGACGAGACGTTCGAAGGTCTTGCCGTTCCAGTCGGCGGTGCCGCCCTGGCGCCTGACCACGACATAGCGCTCGATATGCAGGGCCCTGGACGGATCGGCCGCTGCCGGGTTCGCGGGGTGCTGGGGGTAGGTGCCGTTTTCCCGGCGCTCGGTCTTGAAACTCGCGTCCAGGACGCCGGAAACCATATTGCCCTTCAGGTCCAGCAGGCAACGCTTCCACGGGGCTGCCTGATAGCGGAAATGCAGCCCGAGACGCGCCGCGACCCGGTCGAGCAATTCGAAGTTCAAGCCGGTGCCGTCACGGTACTGCCATGGCCGGATATTCTCGTTTTCGTAGCAGAACGTCAGCTCACCCTTCTCGGCTGCAGTGGCGCTCACCGCGGCCAGCAGCATCCAGGCCAGCCAGCGCCGCACGCCTCCGAACAAGAGGAGGGCGGATGGCCGCCCCATGAGGAGGCGGCGAAGATTCAGGAGAATTTTCAGGCTCGGATGCAACATTGATCCATCATAGAAGCGATGTCCGGGCCATGCAATCGATCGTTGGGCAAGTGCTTGAATCTGATAGAATCCTCGGCCATTGCCGAAAAATATGGCTCAGGAGTGAATCGATGAGTGGTAACGAACGGGAACTGGCGGTCCTGTTTGCCGATGTTTCCGGCAGCACCCGGCTCTATGAAAAGCTGGGCGACACGGAAGCGCTGCGCGCCGTGGAGCGTTGCATCAAGCGCATGGAGCGTGCGGTCGAGGCTTTCCGCGGCAAGGTGGTCAAGACCATCGGCGACGAGGTCATGGCGGTCTTCGATTCGGCAGAAGAGGCTTTCCAGTCAGCCGGTGAAATGCAGCAGCGGATCACTGACCTGCCGCCGGTTTCGGGCGTCAAGCTGGCAATCCGCCTCGGCTTCCATTTCGGCCCGGTCATCGAGGACAAGGGCGACTATTTCGGCGACACCGTCAATACGGCAGCGCGCCTCGCCGGTCTGGCCAAGGCCGGGCAGGCCCTGACCAGCGGCGATACGGTGGCGCGCCTGCCGGAACTGCTGCAGTGCTCGACACGCGATCTCGACCAGATGTCGGTCAAGGGCAAGGCGGAAGAACTGCACGTCTTCGAGGTGCTCTGGCAGGAAGGCGAAGAGCTGACGATGAAGGCTCCGTCGATTCGTGCCGGTGCCAAGAGTGCCTCGTCGTCGGGTGCCGCACCGCGTCTGTGCGTGCGTTACGCCGGCGAAGTGATGGTGCTCGATGAGAAGCGCCCGGGGCTTTCGATGGGCCGGGATGCGGCGTGCGACCTGATGATCCGTGACCGTCGCGCCTCGCGCAACCACGGCAAGATCGAGCGTCGCGGCGACAAATACGTTCTCGTCGACATTTCGACCAATGGTACCTACGTGCAATTGAAGGGCGAGGCCGAGTTCCTGCTGCGTCGCGAGGAACTGGTGTTGCGTGGCAGTGGCCGCATTTCCTTTGCTTCGCCCGGCGAGACCGAAGGGGCCGACATCGCGGAGTTCGAGACGCTGTAGCGCAAGCGCCGGCATCGGCGACAGAATGGAAAACGGGCGGCGAGCATACCTCGCCGCCCGTTTGTTTTTTGCCGTTCAGATGCTGAATTTCTTCAGCGTCTCCGGATTCTTCACGACCGCCTTCCGCCGCTCTGCCGGCGCCTCGTAAAGTGCAGCAGGCGGCAGTGTGTCGAGACGGGCCAGCGTCGCCGGGTCCTTGCAGCCGGGTTCGAGCGCGATGCTGAAGCCGTTGCCGCTCGCCGTGCCGACGGCAAAACAGGTCTTGCCGAGCTTGGCGTTGAGCGGCTGAACGATGGTTGCGGCGACCAGGTCGGCGGTGTTGCCGCCGCCGGCCAGTTCGACGTCGAAGCCGTCGCCGGCGGCCTTGATGTCGAGCACGTTGCGCAGGCCGCTGATCTCGCGCTGCAGTTGCACCAGCCATTCGTTGCCGGGCAGGCCGGTCAGCTTGAGCCTGAGCTTCTGGCCGCTGAAGTGGAAGTGCGACAGGAAGAAACCTTTCGAGAACTCGTCGCCGATCTGCTTGCCGATGTCGCGCAGCGCCTGATCCTCGGTCGCCCAGCTCTGTTTCTCGGGGATCTGGGTATTGAAGTAGATTTCCTCGCCGGTGCCCTTGTCCACCGCCTTGACAGTCCACGAGGTGAGGACCGTCTTCTCGACGGTGATGCCGGAAGCGGCGAGCGTTGCGGTCAGCTTCTTGAACTTGGCCTCGCCGCTGACGGCGAAATCGGCGCCGGCCTGCCCCTCTTCGCTCCAGGTGCGGAAGCCGAAGGACTGGATGCGTTCCTTGAGGATGTTCTCGGCGACCGGCGAGCGCGCCGGCTGGCCTTCCTCGGGCTTGGTACTGATGGCGACGGAAATCTTCGGATCACCATTGTTGCGGATGAATTCGACGCGCTCGTCGCGCGACATCTGGTTCAGCGTCTGCTGTACCAGTCGCACATTGACGCGCGCCCGCGTCGTCACCGAGGCGAGGCCATCCTTGCCGGTCTGCGGCGGATCTTCCTGCAGCACGGCGGCGATGAATTCGTTGCTGCGCGGCAGGAGGCGGGTACGCACCAGTTCGTAGTTGTCGGAGAGCGACTGCTTCTGCACGTAGAGCGACAGGGCCTTCTCGACCAGCTGGCGTTTTGCATCCTCGCGCAGTTCGGCCTTCAGCAGGCCGGGGTCGCTGGCATAACGGGGATCGCTCGGGTCGGCGTAGCCGACGGCGGTGATCACCATTTCCTTGTCGTTCGCGGGCGCTGACTTGGCGGCCGTCGTGTTTGAGGCCGCAGCAGGGGTCGTGGCCACTTCCGCCGGTGCAGAGTTGCCGCCCTTGCCGAGCAGCATCCAGGCCCCGGCGCCCAGCCCGATGGCAGCGATGCCGCCGACGATGGCCAGCGCCAGAGCCGGCGATTTTTTCGCGGCGGGGGCGGGTGGTGGGACGCTGGCTGCCGGCGCGTTGTCCACGGCCACCGGCTTTGCGGCGGGTGCCGGCTTTACGCGCGTGGCTTCGGCACTGCCGGGCATGAGCGTCGCTTCGGGATCGCTGCCCGCACCGATCAGTGTCGCGTCGCTGTCGACCTGCGCGCCACCGGTCGCCGTTGCCTGCAGGGCCGAAATGAAGGCCTGTGCAGTCTGGAAGCGTTCGTCGGGGCGCTTGGCCAACGCCTTCTTCATCAGCGAGTCGAACCCCGGCGGTACCTGCACATTCAGTTCGGACGGCGCGATCGGCTCTTCCTTGAGCACCTTGTGCATGATCGTCGTCAGCTGTCCGGTAAACGGCTTC
>JAKJEY010000143.1 GCA_022705165.1 Pseudomonadota bacterium | reverse complement strand
CGGGACGCGCAGGGCAATTGCGAGCGCCGAAACGAGATCGACGGCAAAGAGGAGCAGACCGGCAGCAGCCAGCAGCAATGCCACGGGAATGTAATCGACAATGCAGGCGGCCCCGGCAAGCGGGAAGAGAAACGCCCGCAGACGGCCGAAGCGCACCAGGCAGCGCCGCATTTCCTGACGCGCCGGCGAAATGGGGCCAGGGAAACGCCATACCGGCAACAGTTGCGAGAGGGCACCGCTGACCAGTGGCAGCAGGAAAGCCGCACCGAAGCCAAGCACCATCCCGTCCGCCACCGCCAGTCGCGCGCCGTGCAAGGCACCTGCAAGAAGGAGCGCACCGTAGCCGGCGAGCGCGGCAGCGAGCGAGGTGCTGGCACCGTCGGCGAACAGGACGCCAGGCGTGAAGGCACGCCACCAGTGCGCCAGCAGGCCGAGGGAAAGGACGGCGAGGAAGCTGCCGCCGACCAGCGTCAGTGGCCACCAGAGGGCCGCACCGAGCGATACGAAAAGCACGCCCGCAACCGCGACGAAAAGGCGGCGGCGCAACCAGGGGGCCGCCTGCGGATCCGGCTTGCCCAGTGCCGTGGGCAGCAGCACGGGTAGCGTACCGAGGGCAGCGAGGCCGACGAAGCCCAGCGTATTCGCGTGCAGATGGAAGAGTCGGAAAGCGAGCGGAGAAACGCCGGCAGCCAGAGGCGGTACGGCAAGCAGGGCCAGCACGAGCAGGGAGAGCGACGCCGCGTACCAGCGCCAGCCGGGATGCGGCGCGCCCAGCGTACGCCGTGCCCGGCGCACCATCCACGCGATCAGGATGGCGGCGATGGCCAGGTCGACCGTTGCAGCCGCATGCAGCGCGCTACGCGGCAGGATGCCCTGGATCGCAAGTACAACCGGGATCCCTACCAGCAGGGCGATGAAGGGCAAGGCGGCAATACCGGGATGCGGTGCCGTGCTGCGCGTGAGTACCGGAACGAAATGGAGCATGGCCCCGAAGATCAGGGGCAGGATGCCGACTGCGAAGACGAGGTGCAGCGCGGCGACGGGAATCAGGAGGGCGCTGGCGCCCAGAACGAGCGCCAGCAGGAAACAAAGGACGGCAGAGAGGCCGAGCTGTTTCAACCGACTCGCGTGAAGTCGATGACGATCGCGCCCGGCTCGCGCTGCAGGTACTCGATGGTGATGCCCTCACCGTAGCGAGCCTGCAGCTGCGCCAGCAGCGGCAGCGGATCGTGGTCATTGCAGAAGCGCATCGTCTCACCCGGGTGCAGCGAGTCGAGAGCACCGAAGATGGCCGCATAGCGGAAGCGCTTGGCGACGCCGCGGGCGTCGAACGGGTAGATGGCTTCCGGCGTGGTGTGGTTGCAAACGTGGATCGGCTGCATGGGGAACTCCTTGATAGCGCAGTGGTTTATTGATCGAAACACTGCGATTCTGCCGCCACCGGACTCATCATTCCTTGATGCAAATCGGAATTTCCATCAATTCCGATCGTTTTTGTCGGGAATTGCAGAAGTGTGCTGCCACTACTTGCGGGACCAGCCGCCCCGATGGTCCTGAATCCACCACCCCGCTGGCGCGAGCGTTGCCCACTGCTTGGCAAAGACATCCTCCGTGTAGTCGAGCATGCCGGTGCCCTGCACCATCGAATAGCCGCCAGCGGCCGTCATCGCCCGATACAGGACATGCCGGTCGTTGTTCTCGGCACGCACCAGCCGACGCAGCGCTTTCGCGCCCTCCTTGTCGCGCCCGCCGACATCTCGGATGGCGACTTCGCCGTCGTCCGTGAAGCCGAGCGTGCCGTCTTCAAACAGCGGCTTGAGGCGCGGCCAGCGCTCTTTCATCGCAGCCAGCGGATTGTCGATATCGGGGCCACCATAGGGCAGTGGCGCATCCGTCTCCGCGTAGACCTGCGTGACGAGGCGTTCGGCCTGGATCCTGATGCCGTCAGTGCCGGTCGTAATCAGCACCTCGGGCATCGATTCGCAAGCCGCCAACCCCCAGCAGACGGCCAGCGCCAGCAGGAAACCGCGGCAGCGAATCGGGCGCTGCATTACTGCAGCTCTTCCAGGCGAATGCGCTTGACCTTCCCCTTCTGGGCCGGGAGTGCCTCGATCTTCGCGATCGCGGCATCGGCAGCGCTTTCCTTGCAGACATGGGTCAGCACGATGATGTCGGTCTCGCCCTCGCCCTCTTCCGGTTCGCGCTGCAGCAGGGCATCGATCGAGATTTGCTGGTCGGCAAGGATGCGGGTGATGTCGGCGAGCACGCCCGGCTTGTCTTCCACGCGCAGGCGCAGGTAGTAGCCGGTCTCGATCTCGCTCATCGGCAGGATCGGCAGGTTCGACATCGCATCCGGCTGGAAGGCCAGGTGCGGCACGCGGTGCGCGGCATCAGCCGTGGCCAGGCGAGTGACGTCGACGAGGTCGGCAATCACGGACGAGGCGGTCGGCTCGGCGCCGGCGCCCTTGCCGTAGTAGAGGGTCGCACCGACGGCATCACCCTTCACCAGCACGGCGTTCATCGCACCCTCGACGTTCGCGAGCAGGCGCTTGGCTGGGATCAGCGTCGGATGCACGCGCAGTTCAACGCCCTTGCTGCGGCGCTTGGCGATGCCCAGGAGCTTGATGCGGTAGCCGAGCTGTTCGGCGTACTTGATGTCGGAGGCTTCCAGCTTGGTGATGCCCTCGACGTAGGCCTTGTCGAACTGCACCGGGATGCCGAAGGCGATCGCCGAGATCAGCGTTGCCTTGTGCGCGGCGTCGACACCTTCGATGTCGAAGGTCGGGTCGGCTTCGGCATAGCCGAGGCGCTGCGCTTCCTTCAGCACGGTATCGAAGGAGAGGCCCTTGTCGCGCATCTCGGAGAGGATGAAGTTGGTCGTGCCGTTGATGATGCCGGCGGCCCATTCGATGCGGTTGGCAGTGAGGCCTTCACGCAGCGCCTTGATGATCGGGATGCCACCGGCGACGGCGGCCTCGAAGGCGACCATGACGCCCTTCTGCTGCGCGGCGGTGAAGATCTCCGTGCCATGCACGGCGAGCAGCGCCTTGTTGGCGGTGACGACATGCTTGCCATTGGCGATCGACTGCATCACCACTTCCTTGGCGATGCCATAGCCGCCAATCAGCTCGACGACGATTTCGACATCGGGATCGTTGACGACCGCGAAGGCATCATCGGTCACCTTGCAGGCGCCGCCGGTGACCTGCTTCGCCAGTTCGACGTTCTTGTCAGCGACCACGGAGATCTGGATCGGACGCCCGGCGCGGCGGGTAATTTCCTCCGCGTTGCGTTTGAGGACGGTCCAAGTGCCGCCGCCGACGGTGCCGATGCCGATGAGGCCTACATTGATGGGTTTCATTTGTCGATTACCTTCCTGAAGCAAAACGAGGGAACATGCATCCCCTCACGAAAATAGAACTTGTGCGCCCCGGCCCGCTGTACGCCGGAATCAAGCGCGATCACATCGCAACCGAGCTGCAGCGCCTTCGCCTGCAGCCAGTCAAACAGCATCTTGCCGAAACCCTGTGAGCGCTGCGCCGCATCGGTCACGAGATCATCGACGTAGAGGCGGCGCCCCTCATAGGTGTTCTCGATCAGCCGCCACAGCGCCACCGCCCTGACATCCTCACCTTCCGTCACTGCGGCCATGCGGCCGCCGTTGGCAAAGACCGCACGCAGCCGCGCGGCGTAGTCTGCCGGCAGATCCGGACGCAACTGCCGATGCACGCCTTCGGCGCGCGCCAGCCATTCGGGCGCGGCGACCTCACCACCCGGCCCCGTGACTTCGACGACCTCAGGCAGTGCCATGCCGCTTGCGGTAGCCCTCGAGGAATCGTGCAATGCGGCCGATGGCCTCGCGCAGGTCATCCTCGTGCGGCAGGAACACGAGCCGGAAATGGTCCGGGTTCGGCCAGTTGAAGCCGGTCCCCTGGACCAGCAGCACCTTTTCTTCCTGCAGCAGCTCGGCAATGAAATCCTGGTCGTTCTCGATCGGGTACACCTTCGGATCGAGGCGCGGGAACATGTACAGCGTCGCCTTCGGCTTGACGCAGGTGACGCCCGGAATCGCCGTGATCAGTTCATGTGCGACATCACGCTGGCGGCACATGCGCCCGTTCGGCGCCACGAGGTCGTCGATGCTCTGGTAGCCGCCGAGTGCGGTCTGGATTCCGTGCTGGCCCGGCGCGTTGGCGCACAGGCGCATCGAGGCGAGCATGTCGAGGCCTTCGATGTAGTCCTTGGCGCGGCGCTTGTCGCCCGACACCACCATCCAGCCGGCGCGATAGCCGCAGGAGCGGTAGTTCTTGGAAAGGCCGTTGAAGGTGATGGTCAGCACGTCCTCGGAGAGCGAGGCGATGGCCGTGTGCGTGTTGCCGTCATAGAGCACCTTGTCGTACACCTCGTCGGAATAGATGATGAGGTGGTGCTCGCGGGCGATCGCGATGAGTTCCTTGAGCAGCTCGTCCGGATAAAGCGCACCGGTCGGGTTGTTCGGGTTGATGACGACGATCGCCTTGGTCTTCGGCGAGATCTTGGCGCGGATGTCTGCCAGATCAGGCAGCCAGCCATTGTTCTCGTCACACAGGTAGTGCTTCGGCGTGCCGCCCGAGAGGCTGATTGCGGCAGTCCACAACGGATAATCCGGCGCCGGAACCAGTACTTCGTCGCCGGCGTCGAGCAGCGCATTCATCGCCATCACGATCAGCTCGGAGACGCCGTTGCCGACATAGATGTCTTCCAGCGTGACGCCCTTGATGTGCTTCTGCTGGCAGTAGTGCATGATCGCCTTGCGCGCGGCGAAGATGCCCTTCGAATCGGTGTAACCGGCCGCGTTGGGCAGGTTGCGGATGATGTCCTGCTGGATCTCTTCCGGCGAGTCGAAGCCGAACGCGGCAAGGTTGCCGATGTTCAGCTTGATGATCTTGTGGCCTTCCTCCTCCATCTGCTTGGCCTTCTGCAGCACGGGGCCGCGGATGTCGTAGCAGACGTTGGCGAGCTTGGCGGACTTCTTGATGGGGCGCATTGCTGTTCTGTTCTCTGTAGTTGTTAGAGGAGTCCGTCCTTGCGGAACATGTCCTTGATGCCGCGGACCGCCTGGCGGATCCGTTCTTCGTTTTCGATCAGCGCGAAGCGTACGTGGTCATCCCCGTACTCGCCAAAGCCGACGCCCGGCGAGACCGCAACGCGGGCTTCGGCCAACAGCTTCTTGGCGAACTCCAGCGAGCCCATGGACGCATAGGCTTCCGGGATCTTCGCCCAGATGTACATCGAGGCCTTCGGCACCTCGACCATCCAGCCCGCTTCATGCAGCCCCTTGGCGAGCACATCCCGGCGCGTCTGGTACATCGCACGGACTTCCTCGACACAGGCCTGGTCGCCGTCGAGCGCAATGATCGACGCCACCTGGATCGGCGTGAAGGTGCCGTAGTCGTGGTAGCTCTTGATGCGCGCCAGCGCCGAGACGAGTTCCTTGTTACCGACCATGTAGCCGACACGCCAGCCCGCCATGTTGTAGCTCTTCGACATGGTGAAGAATTCGACGGCAACGTCACGGGCACCCGGCACCTGCATGATCGACGGGGCCTGCCAGCCATCAAAGACGATGTCGGCATAGGCCAGGTCATGCACGACCAGGATGTCGTGCTGCTTCGCAAGCGCGACGACGCGCTCGAAGA
>JAKJEY010000142.1 GCA_022705165.1 Pseudomonadota bacterium | reverse complement strand
GATCGCTCAGCGCATCGCACAGAAAGGTTTGTCGGTGCGCGAGGCGGAGCGTCTGGTGCAGCGCGAAATGGCGCCGCCTGCGGCGAAGGTGGCGCCCAGGCCCGATCGTGATCTGCTTCGCCTGCAGGATGAGCTCTCCGATGTCCTTGGTGCCACGGTGGCCATCAAGGCGAACCGCAAGGGGGCGGGCAAACTGATGATCGATTTTTCTGATCTGGATCAGTTAGAAGGCTTGCTGGCTCGTCTAAGATAGCCGGTGAGACCTTATGTGCACCGCAGCAAAAGTTTGACTCTTGTACAAGAGTCAGTTAAAGTACTTAGGTTTTAGTCGGAGCATCCCTTGCATCCGCAAGTCCGCTGGATCATAGGCTGGCAGGTGGCGCTAACGCTGTTGATTGCGAGCGCCGCTGCAATGTGGGGGGGTGCGAACGCTGCGCTGTCGGCCATGGCCGGAGGCGGCATCGGGGTGGTGGCCAATCTGCTTTATGTGTGGCGAGCCATGCGCCTGTCGGCGATTGATGCCGACAAGCCGGATCCGATGCGTGCCTATCGGGGGCAGGCAGCCGGGGAAGCGATCAAGTTCGCGGCGACACTGGGGGGTTTTGCCCTGGTCTTTACCGCGTACAAGAGCGTGTCGCCATTGCCGCTGTTCGCCGGGTATGCATCGACCTTCGTGATTTTCTGGCTGGCGCTAATCAGAAGGCGCTGACCGCAACGGTTCTAGGGGATTGAGGGAGCATCATGAGCGCTGAAGGCGGCCTGACCACTGCTGGTTATATCCAGCACCACCTGACCAACCTGGCTGTCTGCGCCGAATCGGCGAAGATCGATGGCCATTGCCACGGCTTCTGGACTTTCCATCTCGACACGCTGGTCATTTCGGGCCTCCTCGGCCTGCTGGCCTTCGGCCTCATGGCGAAGCTCGCTGGCAAGGCGACTTCCGGCGTACCGAGTGGCTGGCAGAACTTCGTCGAGATGGTGATCGGAATGGTTGATCAGCAGGTGCGCGACACCTTCCACGGCAAGAGCGCGCTCGTGACGCCGCTCGCCATTACCATTTTCGTCTGGGTGTTCCTGATGAACGCCATGGACCTGATCCCGGTCGATTTCCTCCCGCTCGTCGCTGGCGCCTTCGGTGTTCATTATCTCAAGGCGGTGCCGACCACCGATCCGAACCTCACCTTCGCCATGTCGATCACGGTGTTCTTCATCATGATCTGGATGAACCTCAAGGTGAAAGGCTTCGGCGGCTACATGCACGAAATCTTCACGGCTCCGTTCGGTGCCAAGCTGGCGCCGGTCAACTTCATCTTCCGTGTCGTCGAGGACATCGCCAAGCCGATCTCGCTGGCACTGCGTCTTTTCGGCAACATGTACGCCGGCGAAATGGTCTTCATCCTGATTGCGCTGCTCGGGCTCTACCAGTTGCCGCTGGCCCTGCCATGGGCGCTGTTCCACATCCTGATCATCACGCTGCAGGCCTTCGTGTTCATGATGCTGACGATCGTGTACATGTCGATGGCAGCCGAGTCCCATTAATTCGGTACTAAACCAGGTTTTGCTTCACCCAACGTTTTTCGATTAACCCTTACTTTCTAAACTTAGGAGTCACCATGGAACTCGCAACCGTCCTCTCCAACACCGCTATCGCTGTTGCCATCCTGATCGGCGCCGGCGCTCTCGGCACCGCCATCGGCTTCGGTATCCTCGGTGGCCGCTTCCTGGAAGGCGCTGCCCGTCAGCCGGAAATGATCCCGACGCTGCAGGTCAAGATGTTCATCGTCGCCGGTCTGCTCGACGCCGTCACCATGATCGGTGTCGGTATCGCCCTGTTCCTCCTCTTCGCCAACCCGTTCCTGGCCCTCGTCAAGTAATCGCCCGGTCCCTAACAGAAAGGAGTCTGGCGTGAGCATTAACGCTACTCTGATTGGTCAGGCGATCTGGTTCGCGATCTTCATCTGGATCACGATGAAGTATGTCTGGCCGCCGCTGCAAAAGGCGATGGCCGACCGCCAGAAGCAGATTGCTGATGGCCTCTCTGCCGCCGAGCGCGGCAAGCAGGAGCAGGAGATCGCTGCCAAGCGTTCCGCCGAAGCCCTGCGTGAAGCCAAGGAAAAGGCCTCCGAGGTGATCGCTGCCGCTGAAAAGCGTGCCCAGCAGATCGTCGAAGAGTCCAAGGGTCAGGCCAAGGTTGAGGCGGACAAGATTGTCGCCGGTGCCAAGGCCGAGATTGACCAGGAAGTCGAACGTGCCAAGCAGCAACTGCGTGAGCGTGTTGCCGAGTTGGCCGTTGCCGGTGCCGAGAAGATCCTGAAGAAGGAAATCAACGCCGCCGCGCATGCCGACATCCTCGGTTCGCTCAAGCAAGGTCTGTAACGCATATGGCTGAAACCGTCACCATTGCCCGGCCGTACGCCGAAGCGGTGTTCTCGCTGGCGCGCGAAAAAGGCGCGCTGGCGCAGTGGTCTGATCGTCTCGAAACGCTGTCGGCATTTGCCGGCAACGCCGAGGTGTCCGCTGTCATCGACAACCCGAATGTGCGCCAGGAGCAGCTCGTCGAGCTCTTCTCTTCCGCATGCGGCAAGGCTGATGACGGTCTGACCAACCTGCTGAAGCTGTTGGCCCAGAACGACCGGCTGACTGTTCTCCCCGAGATTGCCGGTCTCTACGAGACCATGAAGCGCGCTGAAGAAGGTACCCGCGATGGCCAGATCATCTCTGCCTTTGCGATGTCCGATGCGCAGGTCCGCGAAGTCACCCCCGAGCTTGAGAAGCACTTCAAGTGCAAGCTCAACCTGTCGGTCACGGTCGATGAGACCCTGATTGGCGGCATCGTGGTGACCGTCGGTGACCAGACGCTCGACGCCTCTGTGCGCGGCAAGCTCGCGGCGATGGCCGTGGCGCTGAAAAACTAGGAGATTTCCATGCAGTTGAATCCAAGCGAAATTAGCGAACTAATCAAGAGCAAGATCTCGAATCTGCAGGCGACCAGTGAAGTTCGCACCCAGGGCACGGTCGTTTCCGTGACCGACGGCATCTGCCGTGTCCACGGCCTGCAGGACGTCATGCAGGGCGAAATGCTGGAGTTCCCCGGCAACACGTTCGGCATGGCCCTGAACCTCGAGCGCGACTCCGTCGGCGCCGTGGTTCTCGGTGAATACGGCCACATCGTTGAAGGCGATACCGTCAAGTGCACGGGCCGCATTCTCGAGGTGCCGGTCGGCCCCGAACTGCTCGGCCGCGTCGTCAACTCGCTGGGCCAGCCGATCGACGGCAAGGGTCCGCTGAATGCGAAGCTGACCGACAAGATCGAAAAGGTCGCCCCGGGCGTGATCTGGCGTAAGTCGGTGTCGCAGCCGGTGCAGACCGGTCTGAAGTGCGTCGACTCGATGGTGCCGGTTGGTCGTGGCCAGCGCGAGCTGATCATCGGTGACCGTCAGACGGGCAAGACCGCCGTCGCCGTCGACACCATCATCAACCAGAAGGGCAAGAACCTCTTCTGTATCTACGTTGCTGTCGGCCAGAAGGCTTCGACGATCGCCAACGTGGTGCGCAAGCTCGAAGAGCACGGCGCGATGGAATACACCATCGTCGTTGCCTCGTCGGCTTCGGAATCGGCCGCGCTGCAGTTCATCGCACCGTACGCCGGCTGCACGATGGGTGAATACTTCCGCGACCGCGGCCAGGACGCCCTGATCATTTATGACGATCTGACCAAGCAGGCCTGGGCCTACCGTCAAGTGTCGCTGCTGCTGCGCCGTCCGCCGGGCCGCGAAGCATACCCGGGCGACGTTTTCTACCTGCACTCCCGCCTGCTCGAGCGTGCCGCTCGCGTGTCGGAAGCCTGGGTCGAGAAGCTGACCAATGGTGAAGTCAAGGGCAAGACCGGTTCGCTGACCGCGCTGCCCGTGATCGAAACGCAGGCTGGCGACGTTTCCGCGTTCGTTCCGACCAACGTGATCTCGATTACCGACGGACAGATCTTCCTTGAGACCGACCTGTTCAACGCCGGTATCCGTCCCGCCATCAACGCCGGTATTTCGGTGTCGCGAGTCGGTGGCGCTGCCCAGACCAAGCTGATCAAGAAGCTCGGCGGCGGTGTCCGTCTGGCACTGGCCCAGTACCGCGAACTCGCGGCCTTCGCCCAGTTCGCTTCCGACCTCGACGAAGCAACCCGCAAGCAGCTCGAGCGCGGCAAGCTGGTGACCGAACTGATGAAGCAGCCGCAGTACGCACCGCTGTCGATTTCGGACATGGCCGTGACGCTGTACGCCTCGGACAAGGGCTACTTCGACGACGTCGAAGTGAAGCGCGCCCTCGAGTGCGAAAAGGCGATGATCGGTTACCTGAAGGCCAATTGTGCCGACCTCATGAACAAGATGGAGTCGACTGCCGAGCTGGACGCCGAATCGGAGAAGCAACTCGCCGCCGGCCTCCAGGCTTTCAAGAGCACGTGGGCCTGATCGCCTAGGAGAACGCCATGCCTAGCGGCAAGGAAATTCGCAACAAGATCAAAAGCGTCGAGAACACGCGCAAGATCACGAAGGCCATGGAGATGGTGGCCGCATCCAAGATGCGCAAGGCGCAGGACCGGATGCGGGCAGCCCGTCCCTATGGCGACAAGATCCGGCGCGTTGCGGCAAACCTCTCGCATGCGATCGCGGAGTACAAGCATCCGTTCCTGACCAAGCGCGAATCCGTGAAGAACGTTGGCCTGATCCTTGTCACTTCCGACAAGGGTCTGTGCGGCGGTCTCAACGCGAACGTGCTGCGTCTGGCGGTGTCGCGCATGAAGGAATGGGAAGCCCAGGGTGCCAACCTGCAGGTCACTGCAATCGGCAACAAGGGTTTCGGCTTCATGCAGCGCGCTGGTGGCAAGATCGCATCGCACGTTACCGGTCTCGGTGACACGCCGCATCTCGAAAAGCTGATCGGACCGGTCAAGGTTCAACTCGACGCCTTCGTGAAAGGCGAGATCGACCAGCTCTACATCGGTTACACCCGCTTCATCAACACGATGAAGCAGGAGCCGGTGATCGAGCAGCTGTTGCCCCTGTCGGGTGACGCGGTCGGTTCGGCCCAGACCAACTGGGACTACGTCTATGAGCCCGAGGCGAAGGAAGTTGTCGACGATCTGCTGATTCGTTACGTCGAAGCGCTGATTTACCAGGCGGTGGCCGAGAACATGGCTTCCGAGCAGAGCGCGCGTATGGTGGCGATGAAGTCCGCGTCCGATAACGCCAAGAACGTGATCGGCGAACTGAAGCTCGTCTATAACAAGACGCGCCAGGCTGCGATCACCAAGGAACTGTCCGAGATCGTCGGCGGCGCCGCGGCGGTGTAACAGGTTTCAATCATTGAGGGATTCAACATGAGTCAAGGTACCATCGTTCAGTGCATCGGCGCGGTTGTGGACATCCAGTTCCCGCGTGAAAAGATGCCCAAGGTCTATGACGCCCTGATGCTTGACAAGAGCGAAGAAAACGCCGCTGTCGAGTCGGGTCTGACCTTCGAAGTTCAGCAGGAAATCGGTGACGGCGTCGTCCGTACCATCGCCATGGGTTCGTCCGACGGCCTGCGTCGCGGCATGAAGGTGAACAACACCGGCGCCCCGATCTCGGTGCCGGTCGGTCACGGCACCCTGGGTCGCATCATGGACGTGCTCGGTCGCCCGATCGACGAAGCCGGCCCGATCGCAGGCGGTGAAGTTCGTTCGATTCACCAGGCCGCGCCGAAGTTCGACGAACTGTCGCCGTCGGTTG
>JAKJEY010000141.1:5490-5784 GCA_022705165.1 Pseudomonadota bacterium | reverse complement strand
CCATCGGCGCGGTGGAAGTCTTATTGGCCCGCCGGCAGTTTGTTGACGCCGCCGATGACCGAACCGGCCTTGAGTCCCTTGGCCTTGAACCAGCCGGCATTCATTTCGAGCGCGAAGCGCGCGGGGCCGGAAGGACAATGGTTGTCTTCCGTCTCCGGCGCCATCTCGTCGATGCTGATGATCACGCCCTTCTCGTCGAGGAAGGCGATCGACAGCGGTAGCGGGGTGTTCTTCATCCAGAAACAATGCACCGCCGAGGCGGGGAACACGAAGATCATGCCCTGATTGGGCGCC
>JAKJEY010000141.1:0-5480 GCA_022705165.1 Pseudomonadota bacterium | reverse complement strand
GATGGAAGCCGGCCGTCAGTTCGGCACGGGGAAAGTCGGCGATGGCGGATCCAGCCACCATCAGCAGGCAGGCAAGCAGGGCTTTGCGAAACATGTGAATGGCCTTGTCGAACGGTTGGTAACGAAAAAGGCAGGGGATCCCCCCTGCCTTTTCACGAAACCCGAAGCGCGATTACTTCTTCTGGGTGGTCTTCTTGGTCGACTTCTTCTTGGCCGTCGACTTTTGGGCAGCAGCTTTGGGAGCGGGAGCACTGGTCGAGGCGGAAACAACGTTGCCGCTGGAGCTTTCGGCAGCCTTGGGCACGGCCAGCGCACCGAAGGAAACGAAGGCAAAGGCGGCAGCAACCAGCATGGACAGCTTCTTCATGTGTGATCCCTTTCGTATGAATAGTAATTTTGATTCGCTACGCCCTGCGGTCAGCCAGATCGGCATAACCACCAATGAATTCGCGCCAGTCTCCGGGCGCCAATCCCCCCAGGGAAGCAGCACCCACAGCATAACGGATCAGGCGCAGCGTAGGGAAGCCCACATGCGCCGTCATGCGACGAATCTGGCGATTTTTTCCTTCGGACAGCACCACCTCGAGCCACGAGGTCGGAATCGACTGACGGAAACGGATGGGCGGATCGCGCTCCCAGAGGCCTTCCGGCGGGGCGATCCGGCGGACGCCGCAGGGGCGAGTCGTGAAATCGGCGTAACGCACGCCACGCCGCAGTTGCGCCAGCGCCTCCTCGCTCGGCTCGCCTTCGACCTGGACCCAATAGGTCTTCGGCAGCTTGTGCTTCGGCTCGGCGATGCGCGCCTGCAGTGCACCGTCATCGGTGAGCACGAGCAGGCCTTCGCTGTCGGCATCCAGTCGCCCGGCGACATAGACGCCGGGAACGGGCAGCAGATCCTTCAGGCCGCGCCAGCGGCCTTCCGGCGTGAACTGGCTGAGGTAGCCGTAGGGTTTGTTGAGAAGGACGATGCGGGCCATTTCAGTGCGCGAAGGGGGAAGAGAGAAGGAGGAAGGGTAAAACCGCTGCCCCTCACCCTTCTCCCTTCCCAATCAGTGCGACGTGCCTTCCGAGCGCGTGATCTTGTTCCAGACGTTGTACTTGCCGACCGGTTTCTTCGCCGGCAGGCGCTTCACTTCGGTCAGCGTCTTCATGTCGATCACAACCAGCGCGCCGTCCATTTCCCAAAGGCTGGCCAGCGCATAGCGACCGTCCTTGGTGAATTCGACGTGGGCCAGCGTCTGCCCCTCCGGCGCGGTGATTTCCTTCACGACTTCGAGCGTCTGCTTGTCGATGATCTGCAGCTTGTTCTTGTGCTCCTTGCTCATCATCGAGTCGGTGAAGGCATAGCGCGTGTTCTCGTGGCTGCGCATGAAGAAGCCCGGGCCGCGCGTCCTGATCTGCTTCACGTTCTCGAAGGTCTTGAGGTCGATGACCGTGATCAGGCCCTCGTTGAGGTTTGGCGAGGCCATGACGGTGCGTTCCTTGCCGGCCGGATCAGTCCATTTCCAGGTGATCCCCGAGCCAAGGTGCGGCATGCCCGGCAGATCGAGGTCGGCCACCTTCTTGCGGCCATCGAGGTAGATCACCTGCCCCTTCGTCGCAGTGCGCGAGGCACCGAGGATCTCGTCGTAGCTCTGCGTGAAGAAGAAGTCGTCAAGGTAGTCCTTGAGCAGGGTGCGGCGCGGATAGAGGAAGCCCGGCTTGAAGTCGCCTTCCTTGTACTGGAAGTCATGCACCAGCCCTTCGGCCACCGGTTCGGCCTTCGGGTCGTAGCTGATCTCCCACACCTCCGGCACATCCTTCAGTGCGGCGACGAAGCTCTTGCGCGGCGTTGCGTCGTAAACCGCCGATACGCGCGAGGTCTTGTCACCCTTGGCATTCGCCACCGGAATGATCTTGGTCAGCGAGAGATCCTTCGCATCGAGCACGACCAGCGTGTGCGGCAGGTAGTTGGCGACCATCACCCACTTGCCGTCGCCCGACACGGCCGCGTTGCGCGTGTTGAGGCCGGCACGGGTCTCGGCGACGACGGTGAGGTTCCACAGGTCGTACTTGGTGATCCAGCCGTCGCGCGAGGCGAAATAGACGAAGCGTCCGTCCGGCGAGTACTTCGGGCCGCCGTGCAGCGCATAGCGGCTGGGGAAGCGGTGCAGTCGCTCGAGCTTGTCGCCGTCGAGGACCGAAACATGGTGATCGCCGGTCTCGACGACGATGAAGAGGTTCATCGGGTCGGCGCCCTTCAGCGCCTTGGACGGCTTGTTCGGCAGGTCGAGCGCTGCCGTATCGACAACCTGGGACGCCTTGATCTCGGCTTCGCCCCACACCGGCGCCGGCACCACCTTCGTATAGATCCAGTCAGTCAGTGCCTGGATTTCCTCTGCCTGCAGCTTGTCGCCGAAGGCCGGCATCTGCGTCGCCGGACGGCTCTCGCGGATCACCTTGGCCGCTTCCGGCTTGCGCAGGCGCTCCAGATTCTCCGGCAGGAGCGCCGGCCCGATGCCCCCCAGGCGATTCTCGCCGTGACAGGCGACACAATGCTCCTTGTACAGATCCTTCACGTCGGTGGCTTCGGCAAACGAGGCCATGCCGGAAAGGAAGATGGCGAGATAGGCTGCCGGCAGCCAGCGGCGTGCCAACGGCTCCCATTTCTGCTCCCAGTTCATCAGCTGCTCCTGTGGATGCGGGTGTAGGGGGTCACGGTCAGACGCTCGCCCGATGAAACGACGCCGATCTCGTCGTCATCGAGATAGCAGCCGGGATCTTCGGCCCACGGGTCACCGGTGAGCTGCTGCGCACGCACGCGCGTGTTGCCGTTGCAGATTTCGAGGTAGCGGCATTCGCCGCAGCGCCCTTTCACCGCGCGCGGATGCTGCTTGAGACCGGCCATCAGTGCATCGGAAGTGTCCGGCCAGATCTGCGAGAACGGGCGCTGGCGCACATTGCCGAGCGTGTAGTGCCACCACATGGTGTCCGGGTGCACGTTGCCGAGGTTGTCGATGTTGGCGACATTCACGCCGGACGAATTGCCACCCCACTGGCGCAGCTTGGCCTCGACATGCGCTGCCTTCTCGGGGAAGCGCCGCTGCACCCACTGCAGGAAATAGGGGCCGTCGGCATCGTTGTTGCCCGTGGTGAATTCCTTCTCCAGCCCACGCTGCTGGTATTCCCAGCAGGTATCGAAGAGCAGGTCCATGGCGTTCTTCGTCAGCTGGTGGCGGGCGTCGTCCTTGCGGTTCTTGTTGCCACGGCCGGCGTAGTTGAGGTGCGAGAAGTAGAAGCGGTCGATGCCCTCGTCTTCCACGAGTTTCAGCAGCCCCGGCAGATCATGCGCATTGTCCTGCGTCATCGTGAAGCGGACGCCGATCTTCAGGCCGAGGTCGCGGCAGCGGCGGATGCCTTCAAGCGAAGCCTCGAAGGCGCCCTCCATGCGGCGGAACTTGTCGTGCGTTTCCTTGATGCCGTCGAGCGAGATGCCGACATAGTTGAAATCGCACTCGGCGATGCGGTCGATGTTGCTGTCATCGACCAGGGTCCCGTTCGACGAGAGGCCGACGTAGAAGCCCATCGCCTTCGCGCGCTTCGCGATGTCGAAGATGTCGGGGCGCAGCAGCGGCTCGCCGCCGGAGAGAATCAGCACCGGTACGCGGAAGGCCTTGAGGTCGTCCATGACGCCGAAGACTTCCTCGGTCGTCAGTTCGCCGGGGAAATCCTTGTCGGCGGAGATCGAGTAGCAGTGCTTGCAGGTCAGGTTGCAGCGGCGGATCAGATTCCAGATCACCACCGGGCCGGGCGGATTGCGCTTCGGGCCGAGCGGCGTCGGCGAAGCGATTTCGTGCATGTACTGGGAAATGCGAAACATCGTGAGACCTTGTGCGGACGGGGTTCGGCGTATTAGAGGACAGCCCGCCCGCCGCGACCTTGACGTGGATCAACCGGAGCCGGATCGCCGGCGCCGCCCCCTACTCCGCCAGCAGCGCCTCGGCCACGGTGCCGACGCGGACGTTGCCCCAATGCCGCCCGCCGATGTAGATCGGGAGGGCGATATCACAGAGGAGTTCGCCGGTGTCACGGACATAGGTACGCACCAGCACCGGCTGCGTGTTCTTGGCCGCGCGCAGTTCGCCCGGATTCTCGAACTTGCGGCAGGTCCGGTTGCCGGCCAGATCGACGGCATTGTCCCCGGTGAGCGGCTTCGAGAACTTCAGGTTGTGCGCAGACAGATAGCCATCGGTATTCACGGCCACGGCATAGGCGCACGCCGGCACCGACGCCAGGGTCTTCTCGAGCAGACCCTGGCAACGGCGGGCATACTCGTCGCCCCAGGAAACCTTGAACTTCGGCGGGACGCAATTTCCGAACGGACGGTAGTCGCGATCGAACACGTCGATGCCGGCGCGATGCATGGCCTCGAGTTCAGCCGCCACCGCATCGCGCAGTTCGCGGGACGCATCGACTGCGAAATCGAATGCGCCGCGGCCTGTCTTGAAGCGGGAAACGAGTTCCTGGACGCCCTCGGTCGCGCTTGCCAGCGCAGAGGTACGGGCTTCGCAATCGGCCATGTTGCCGGCAACCCCGCCCGACAGGTCGTGAATGTGGGTGACGTTTTCGTGTACCTGCGCGTTGGTCGACGACAGCTCTTCCATCGCGCTGGCGATATGCAGCAGCTGTTCGCCGGTCCGCTCGAAATCGAGCACCATCTGCTCGAAATGCGCGGCAGAGCGCGCCACCACTTCGCGCGTCTGCTGCACATCGACGTTGATCTCTTCGTTCTCGGTGCGCGTATTGCCGACCAGTGCCAGCATCTTGTCGATGTTGCCGGTAATCTCGGTCGACGCCACCGTCACCCGTTCGGCCAGCTTGCGCACCTCGTCGGCAACGACGGCAAAGCCACGGCCGGCTTCGCCGGCCCGCGCCGCCTCGATTGCCGCATTCAGCGCCAGCAGGTTGGTCTGGTCAGCCACTTCGCGGATCAGCGCCGCAATCTGGTTGATCGAGGCCGAGCGCTGCGACAGGTCATCCACGGTCTGGTTGAAGCGCAGCACCTTCTCGCCTACTCCATTGATCTTGCTGGAGATTTCCTGCATCTCACGCAGGGAGATGCGGGCCCCGTCGAGGTTGGTGCTGGTCGAATCCGAAATCAGTTGCGTGCTGTGTGAAACCTCGTCGATCGCCTGAGTCGCCTCGGTACTGGCGGTGAACACCAGTTCCGTCATCTCGCCCTGGCGACGGGCGCCTTTGCCCGTTTCATCGACCCGCACCTTCACCTGCACGGCTTCGGTCGCAATGCCGATGCTCGCCTTGCGGATTTCGCTGATGATCCCGCGCATTTTTTCGGCAAAGCGGTTGTAGCTCTCGGCCAGTTCCCGGAATTCGTCATGCGATATCGGCTTCAGGTCGCGCGAAAAATCGCCGGCACCGGCGGCAATCTCGTTGAAGGTCGTGATCACCGAGCGCACCGGATTGAGGATCAGGTAGCGCAG
>JAKJEY010000140.1 GCA_022705165.1 Pseudomonadota bacterium | reverse complement strand
GCCGGGGTGGCATCGGCGTCGTTCGCGTCTCCGGAGGTGATCTGAGGCCTTTCGCGCAAGCCCTGTCCGGCAAGCAACCACTGCCACGCCATGCCACGCTTGCCGACTTCCGTGACGGCGAGGCGCGCATCATCGACAGCGGCCTGCTGCTCTACTTTCCGGCACCGCATTCCTTTACCGGCGAGGACGTTCTCGAATTGCAGGGGCATGGCGGCCCGGTTGTCATGCAGTTGCTGCTGGCCCGCTGCGTCGAGCTGGGCGCGCGCATCGCCGAGCCCGGCGAATTCACTCGCCGCGCCTTCGAGAATGACAAGCTCGACCTTGCCCAGGCCGAGGCCGTCGCCGACCTGATCGACGCTGCGACTGCCAGCGCGGCGCGCAGCGCGGTACGGTCCCTGCAGGGCGAGTTCTCGAAGGAAATCCATGCCCTCGTCGACGAACTGACCGAGTTGCGCGCCTTGACCGAAGCCACGCTCGATTTTCCCGACGAGGAAATCGACTTTCTTGAATCCGTGGACGCTTTCGGCCGCATGGCACGCCTGCGCCAGCGACTGGCCGATGTCTTCGATCGCGCGCAGCAGGGGCGCCTGCTGCAGGGCGGCCTGCACGTCGTGCTCGTCGGCCAGCCGAACGTCGGAAAGTCGAGCCTGCTCAATCGTCTGGCCGGGGATGATCTCGCCATCGTGACGCCGGTGGCGGGGACCACGCGCGACGCGCTCAGGAGCAGCATCCAGATCGAGGGCATTCCGCTGCACGTGATCGACACGGCGGGCCTGCGCGAAACCGAGGACGAAGTCGAGAAGATCGGCATTGCCCGTACCTGGCGCGAGATCGAGCGTGCCGATGTCGTATTGCTGCTGATCGATGCCCAGCATGGCATCGGCAGGGCCGAGCACGCGATTCTCGAGCGACTTCCCTCAACGTTGCGGCGCATCACGATCGAGAACAAGATCGATGTCGCTGGCCTGACGCCGGCGCGGCACGAAGGTCCCGATGGTGTCGTGTTGTCACTGTCGGCCAAGCTGGGTCAGGGGATCGAGCTGCTGCAGAAGGAGCTGCTCTCCGTTGCCGGATGGCATCAGGCCGAGGACGTCTTCATTGCGCGTGAGCGCCACTTGGCGGCCTTGCGCGATGCCGGCGCGTATCTCGATGCGGCGGAACGACAGTTGCCGCAACTCGAACTGTTTGCCGAGGAAATGCGCCTGGCACAGCAGGCCTTGTGCCGGATAACCGGAGAATTCAGTGCAGATGACCTGCTCGGCGAGATATTCGGGCGTTTCTGCATCGGAAAATGATCCTCCTCGCGCGCGAATTAAGCGATTGTTAAGTCATTGAAGCCGGATATCGCCTAAAATTCGCTTTTTTCCGTGATGCGCGGGAGTACCAGCCGGTTCTTCCTGTCGCACACGACATCTGCCTCTGGTTCATCATGCCCACGTACGCCTACCTCGGTCGTCTGTCCGTCGTCGTTCCGGTTCACAACGAACAGGACAACATCGAACCCTTGATTCGCGAAATCGTCGCAGCACTTGGCGGCAAGGCCGAGTTCGAGATGATCTACGTGAACGACGGCAGTACCGACGGCACCCAGGCAGTACTCGATCGGCTGAAGGGCGAGTTTCCGATGCTGCGCGCCATCCGCCATCAGCGCGCCTGCGGTCAGAGCCAGGCGGTCACGACAGGCGTGCGCGCAGCCCGTTACGAGTGGATCGCGACGCTCGATGGCGATGGCCAGAACGACCCGGCCGATATTCCGGCCTTGCTCGCGGCCCTCGCCGAACCGCAGCAGCCGGCCAACCTGGAATTGCTGGCCGGTTGGCGGACGAAGCGCAATGACACTTTCCTGCGCCGGCTGTCTTCGAAAGTCGCCAATGGTGTCCGCTCCCGCATGCTCAAGGACAGCACCCCGGATACCGGCTGCGGACTCAAGGTCTTTGCACGTGAAACCTTCCTGCGCCTGCCGAATTTCGACCATATCCACCGCTTCCTGCCGGCGCTGGTCATCCGTGGTGGCGGGGCGGTGGTCTCGGTTCCCGTGAACCATCGTTCGCGTGAACGGGGCGTGTCGAAATACGGCCTGCACAACCGGCTCTGGGTCGGCATCGTCGATCTCTTCGGTGTTGCATGGCTGCAGCGCCGTATCCGCCTGCCGGTAATCGAACCCGGTTCCGATCTCTGAAATGATGCTGCGCCCCCGTTCGCTCCGCGTTCGCCTCTCTGCAAGAGCGTTTCCGGCATGAATCCGCGGGTGCTTCTCAAGGGCCTGGTGCTGCTCCTCAGCCTCGCCCTGTTCGGCTACTTCTTCAAGAGCAGCGATCTTGGCAACAGCATCAATGAAGCCTGGATCGACGGACACATCCGTGATCAGGGAATCGAGGGAGAACTCACCTTTCTCGCGATGGGTGCCTTGTTCACCGCGATCGGATTGCCGCGCCAGATCATCGCCTTTCTCGCCGGCTATGCCTTCGGCCTGACGCTCGGCAGCTTTTTCGGCGCACTTGCGGCGCTGCTCGGCTGTGCCATGAGTTTTGCCTACGCGCGGCTGTTCGGCCGTGGCGTACTCAGCAAACGCCTGGGGGCACGTGCGCAGCGCTTCGATGCCTTCATCCATGATCATCCGTTCTCGATGACGCTGCTCATCCGCCTGCTGCCCGTCGGCAGCAATGTCCTGACCAACCTCGCCGCCGGTATCTCGCGCGTGCGTGCAGTACCCTTTCTCGCCGCGTCCTTTGTCGGCTACCTGCCGCAAACAGTCGTCTTTGCGCTGGTTGGCAGCGGTGTCGATGTCGCACAGACCATGAAAATCGGGCTCGCCGTCGTGCTCTTTCTGCTCTCGGGCGTGCTCGGTGCCTATCTTTACCACCGCCATCGTCACGGCCTCAGTCTCGACGAGCGCGTCGACGAAGCGCTCGGAGAGTCGGCTAACCGATGAACCGAAATTTCAGCATGGCGAACCTTTCCTCCACCGAGCGCCGGGCCCTCGTTCTTGCGCTGGTCGTCTTGGCGGCACTGACCGGCGTCGCCTTCGTTGCGCGGCCGATGACGCCGATCGACGAAACACGCTACATCAGCGTCGCCTGGGAAATGTGGCTGCGCGGCGACTGGCTCGTTCCCTACAAGAACGGTGAACCCTACAGCCATAAACCACCCCTGATGATGTGGCTGTTTCAGATCGGCTGGGCGATCTTCGGTGTCAGCGAATGGTGGCCGCGCCTCGTTTCGCCACTCTTTTCGGCTGCCAGCCTGTTCCTGACAATCGCACTTGCCCGGCGTCTGTGGCCGGACGAGTCCGGTCTCGGCGCGCGCGCCGTGACAGTCCTGGCCAGTTGCCTGCTGTGGATCTTCTTCTCGACCTCGGCGATGTTCGACGTGATGCTGGCCTTCTTTACGCTGCTTGGCATGCACGGCATCCTGTCGCTGGCGGAGGGACGGTCCCGACCCGGCATCGTCATGCTGGGCGTCGCGATCGGCCTGGGTGTCCTTGCCAAGGGACCGGTAATCCTGTTGCACACACTTCCCGCTGCGGTGCTGGCGACCTGGTGGAACCCGGGACTCGCCTGGAAGCGCTGGTTCGCCAGCATCTTGGGCGCCGTGTTGCTGGGTGCGGCGATCGCGCTGGCCTGGGCCATTCCCGCAGGTTTTGCCGGCGGCGATGAATATCGACGTGCGATCTTCTGGGGGCAGACTGCTGATCGCATGGTCCAGTCGTTCGCGCACAAGCGGCCGCTCTGGTGGTATCTGCCGCTGCTGCCGGTCATGTTCTTCCCGTGGCTGCTGTGGCCACCCCTCTGGCGCGGCCTTCATCGCCTGCTGCGGGCGCCGCTCGATCGCGGCACCCGTTTTTGTCTGGCCTGGATGTTGCCGGTGGTGATTGCGTTCTCGCTGATCAGCGGCAAGCAGATGCACTATCTGATCCCTGTCTTTCCTGCGTTTGGCCTGCTTGCGGCGCGCGCCCTTCCCGGCGATGCCCGCGGTGGCGGCTGGCTGCCAGCACTCGTCGCAACTTCCGTTGCTGCAGCGCTGGCACTGATTGCACTCGCCGCCGCGCCTTCACTCAAGAATCCGCTGCCCGAGTTGCCCGTGCTCTGGCCGGCACTGCTACTGATGCTCGCTGCCCCCGCCCTGGGCCTCTGGTCGGCACGGGCGCGCAGTGTTCTGCCCGTGCTGGCGATACTGGGCGCGCTGGCCGTGGCGCTGATTCAGGGCGCGCTGTCACGCAGTTTTCATTCGGACTACGACACGCAACCGCTGGCTGCAGCGATCGCGGCTGCCCAGGCAAGCGGGCGCCCGGTGGCGAACGATGGCTTCTACCACGACCAGTTTCATTTCGCGGGTCGCCTGCGGAAACCGCTCGTGGCTATTGAGGATGAAGGGACGATGGCCGACTGGCTGGAGCAGCACCCGGAGGCACTGGCGGTGGTGTACGTCAAGAACGAAAAGCGGTTGGCGGGCCGGCGCGCGATCATCGTTCACGGTTATCTTGGCGGTGTCGCGGCGCTGCTCGAGGCACCGGAAGCGGTTGCCCTGCTGCGTGGCCGCTGACGCCAGTTGAAATAGGAAAGGGCATCATGAAGATCACCGTCATCGGCACCGGCTACGTCGGCCTCGTGACCGGCGCCTGCCTGGCGGACGTCGGCAACGATGTGCTGTGTCTCGATATCGACGCGGAAAAGATCCGTGTCCTGAACGACGGAGGCATTCCGATCTTCGAACCGGGTCTGCCAGAGATGGTTCGCCGTAATGTTGCCGCCGACCGTATCCGGTTCACGACCGATGTCGCCGCGGCGGTGGCCCACGGCATGATCCAGTTCATCGCTGTCGGTACCCCGCCGGATGAAGATGGTTCGGCCGACCTGCAATATGTGCTTGCGGCCGCACGCAACATCGGTCGCCTGATGGACGACTACAAGCTGGTCGTCGACAAGAGCACGGTGCCGGTCGGCACGGCCGACAAGGTTTCGGCGGCACTCGCAGACGAACTGGAGCAGCGCGGTGCCGACCTGCCGTTCAGCGTCGTCTCGAATCCGGAGTTCCTGAAGCAGGGCGCTGCCGTCGAGGACTTCATGCGTCCCGACCGCATCGTCGTCGGCGCTGCCGACGAACGTGCCGTGCAGCTCATGCGTGCACTCTATGCGCCGTTCCAGCGCAACCACGAGCGCCTGATCGTGACCGACGTGAAGAGTGCCGAACTGATCAAGTACGCGGCCAATGCGATGCTGGCGACGCGCATCAGCTTCATGAACGAACTCGCCAACCTGGCCGAAAAGCTAGGTGCCGACATCGAGATGGTGCGCCAGGGCATCGGCGCCGACCCGCGCATCGGCTACCACTTCCTTTACCCCGGTTGCGGTTACGGCGGCTCCTGCTTCCCCAAGGACGTCAAGGCGCTGATCCGCACCGCGCACGACGATGCCGGCATCGACATGAAGGTGCTGGCCGCGGTCGAGGCTGCCAATCAGGCGCAGAAACACGTGCTGACGACGAAGGTCAAGACGCGCTTCGGCGCCGACCTGACCGGTCGCCACTTCGCGCTGTGGGGCCTGGCCTTCAAGCCGAACACCGACGATATGCGCGAGGCGCCGAGCCGAGAACTGATCGCCGACCTGCTCGCGGCTGGCGCTACTGTCAGTGCCTACGACCCGGAAGCGATGCGCGAGGCGCGCCGCATCTTTGGTGACGAGCCCCGCATCGTCTATGCCGCCAATCCGATGGCGGCACTGGCCGGCGCCGACGCGTTGATCATCGTCACCGAATGGAAGGAATTCCGCAGCCCTGATTTCGATGCGGTGAAGGTAGCG
>JAKJEY010000013.1:250-26769 GCA_022705165.1 Pseudomonadota bacterium | reverse complement strand
AGGGCCGATTCCACGTGGAATCGGCCCTGCGTCCTTCCGGGATCCGAACCATGCGACGTTTTCCGCTCAGTTTCCTTCTCTGCACCGGGCTTGGCATCCTCTGCGCCATTCCGGGGCTGGTAAGCATGGCTGGCTTCGGCCACCTCATCCATCCGCTGCTTGCCGACGAGGGCGCCGGGCTGGCCTTTGTGGTGTCGGCTGTCGCGCTGATCGGTTCCGGACTGTTTCCCCTCGTCATCGCCCGGCTGCGGGCCGCCGAAGGGGGCTGATGCCCCCCAGGCTGACTATTTCGCCGGCGCGTCGCTGAGGCGGCGACCGAACGAAACGGCGTAGGCCGCCGAGCGGAAGCGGAGCACAGGATCATCCGAGGCGGCGACGCCGTCGCTCATCACCATCGGATCGAAGTTGACCTTCTCGCAATCACCCCCGGCCTGGGCGCTGACGGATTTCAGTTCGAGCGTGCCGATGCGTTGCTGCTTGCGTCCTTCCGGCCACGGAACGGTCGGGTCGGTGAGCGTGTCGCCGGCTTCGGCAAAGGTCACCACCATGTCCCAGCGGATTGGTCCCTGTGCGATGCGCGACTTGAGTGCCGCCTCGAGGAAGTCGGGCGGCGTACCGGTCAGCGCCGCGTCGTCGAGGAAGCGGGTTCCGTCCTGCGGCACGAACTGCCAGCGCACGTAGCGCACCTGCTTGGCCCGGTTCTCGAAACGGAAGGCGTGCAGACTGTAGTAAGGGGTGCTGGCGTAGCTCGCCGGCGGGTTGTTGGCCTTCAGGAAGTCGGCCTGGCCTTTGGTTTCGGGGTGCGCGGCGGCGAAGGCCTTCTGCTTTTCCGGGTCCGGCTTGCCGGTTGCAGGATCAGGGGATGCCGCCTGCAGGTTTTCGAGGAAAGCGGCCGGGGTGGCGACACCGAAAACCGGCGTGTGCAGCATGGCCATCATGTGTTCGCCACCGTCCGGCAACGAGAATCGCAGTGCCATGCCCCGCGGGTTGCGGGCCGTATCCGGCATGTTCGGGCGTCCGCCGGCGATCGAGAAGCGAGCGACGACCGGCACCGGCTTGCCCGAGAAGACCGGCGAGCGCGTCAGCTGCCGTGCGTCCTGTGTCGCCGTGAAGGTGCCTGCCGCGCAGACGCCCTTGGTGTGGTTGCGGCGCTGGCCGGGGTGGACGCCGAAATTCTTCTCCATCGTATCGACGACGGCGACCGGGCTGGTCTCGTCGGCGAAGACCGGGCCGGCGGCCGTGACGGACAGTGTGGCCAGCGAGAGGGCGGCCAGCAGCGGGCGGGAATCATTCTTGTGCATCGGGGTCTCCTGAGGGGCTGAAGTCGTTCGACGCCGCTACGCGACGTTCGTTCCGCGCGAACACCGCGGTTGACCTGTGGTTATTACCGATAGCCTGTGAAAACCCGGCGCGTAGAATGGGGCGACCCAACAACGGACACGCGGCCGATCCTCTTGCGATCGAACGGACCGCCAGAGATCGGCATGACGACCACGACCTTTCCCGAGAGTGCCCCGGCGCCCGCCGATGATGCGCGCGTGATCGCGCTGATCGGTTTCGCCCACGGCGTCTCGCACTTCTTCCACCTGCTCCTGCCGCCGCTCTTTCCGTGGCTGATGGCGGAGTTCGGGCTGTCCTTCGTCGAGATCGGCGCCACGATGACGGTCTTCTTCGTCGTTTCCGCCATTGGCCAGGCGATGGCCGGATTCGGCGTCGACCGCTTCGGTGCGCTGCGCATCCTGCTTGCCGGCATCAGCTGCTTCGTCCTTGCCGGGCTGGGCCTCGCCATGGCGACGAGCAGCAGTGCGCTGTACGCGGTCGCGGCGCTGGCCGGGCTGGGCAATACCGTGTTCCACCCGGCCGATTTCACGGTGCTCAACCGCCATGTGTCGCCGCCGCGCCTCGGGCATGCCTTTTCGGTGCATGGCCTCTCCGGCAATCTTGGCTGGGCGGCGGCACCATTGTTCCTGACCGGTCTCGCGACCCTGGTTGGCTGGCGGGTGGCGGCGGCGTCGACGATTTTCGTGGCGATTCCGGCGATGCTCCTGCTCTGGCATAACCGTGCCCTGCTCGATACCGGCCATCACGCCCATGCCGCGAAGCAGTCCGGCCACGGCACCTTCGACTTCATGCGCGTCGGCGCGGTGTGGCTGTGTTTCGCCTTCTTCTTCCTCATCACCGCGGCCTTCGGTGCCATCCAGAACTTCGCCACGCCGATCCTGCAGAACCTGTACCAGTTGCCGCTCGGCCTCGCCGCGACGGCGCTGTCGACCTACCTGCTGGCCGGCGCCGGCGGCATCCTCGTCGGCGGCTTCGTGGCGCAGAAGCAGGCCAACGACCGCATCATCGCCGTCGTGCTCGGCCTCGCCGCGCTGCTCGCCTTGCTGCTGGCGGCGAACGTGGTACCGGGTTGGGCGGTGCTGCCGCTGATGGCCGGCATCGGCTTCTTCAGCGGCATCGCCGGGCCGTCACGCGACCTGCTGGTGCGGCGCGCGGCGACGGCCCGCTTCGGGCAGGCCGCCTATGGGCGCATCTACGGCTTCGTCTATTCCGGGCTCGATGCCGGGCTGGCAGCGGCACCGCTGGTCTTTGGCGGTTATATGGATCGTGGCGAGTACGCAGCCGTCCTGATCGGCATCGCCGTGCTGCAGGCGGCCGCGATCCTTACCGCGCTGCGGGTCGGTCGCGCCGCCTAGCCTGCACGCCGGCTGCCATCAGCGCGGCGCCGATCTCGGCCCCGCTCGTCTGCGGCGCAAGCAGCGTCCACGTGTCCACGAGGATGTCGAACATGCCCAGTACCTCGCCCTGGAGCAGCATGCGGGCGTGACGCGCCGTTCCGTCGCGCGCGCTGTCGCCGTGCGCATGGCGCAGTAACTCGGCGAGCGCCGCCACCTGCTGTTCGTCGAGCGCAGCCCCCAGATCGCAGATGCGGTCGAGCAGCGCATAGGGCAGGGGCGTCACTTCAGTCCCCGAGATCGAGGCTTTCGCCGGTCACGTAGAAGGCGCCGCCCGCAACATAGTGCAGCGTGCGTTTTGTCTCCGGGGCGTCCTCGAAATGCCAGCGGCCGTCGCGGAAGACGTCGGTATCGGCGCTGGCAGCTACGACTTCGCCGATGAAGAGATCGTAGCGGCCCTGATTGTGCGGCTCGCTGATCACGCGGCACTCCAGCCAGCCGACGCAGCCTTCCAGCAGGGGTACGGCGATCGCCGTCCCGGCACGCGTCGCGAGGCCGAAGTGCGCGAATTTGTCGCTGCCCGCAAGGTCGCGCCCGGAGATCGATCCGACATCCAGCGTCGCCTTTGCCTGCGCGCGGCAAGGCAGATTGAGCGCGAAGGTGCCGGACGCCTCGATCAGTTCGCGTGTCAGTGTCGACTTGTCGATGACCACGGCCACTTTCGGTGGATCGAAATCGAGCGGCATCGCCCAGGCCGCGGCCATGATGTTGCGGCGTTCGCCGTCGGCGCTGGTGACCAGCGTCACGGGGCCGTGGTTGAGCAGCCGGTAGGCGCGGGGCAGGTCGACGGCGGCGAGGGGCATGGCAGGCTCCATGGCAGAAATCCGGAACATTCCGGACGGCACCATTTTGCCCTACGATGACGCCTCCATCGAAGCGAAGGCATTGCGAGCACCATGGCCCACATCCTCCCCGACGGCTGGCGCGAACTCTCTGTCACCGGCGCCGCCCAGCGCGAGATCGAAACCCTGCAGCGGCTGGCCGATGCCCTGCCCGACGACTACAGCGTGTACCACGCGGTGCACTGGACCAACCTCGAGCGCGGCTACTCGGTGTTCGGCGAGATCGACTTCATCGTCATGAACCGTGCCGGGCACCTGCTGGTCATCGAGCAGAAGGCCGGTTTCCTCGACGAGACGCCGGAGGGTCTGGTCAAGCGCTACCCCGGCCGCGTCAAGAGCGTCGTCGCGCAGCTGGCGCGCAACGTCGATGCGCTGCGCGGCAAGCTCAATGCCCGCCCCGACGCGCCGGCGGCGCAGATCGACTACCTCTTCTACTGCCCCGACTACCATGTCCGCAAGCCGCACAGCGCCGGCCTCGCGCCCGAGCGCATCGTCGACGCCTCGCGTCGCGACGAACTGCCGGCGCTGATCCAGGCCGTGTTGCCGGCGGGCGAAGCGAGCGGCGGCAAAAACGACGAAGCGCAGAAGGTGCACCGTTTCCTGTGCGACGTGATCCAGCTCGAGACCGATGTGAGTGCGCTGATCGGTCGTGCACGGGCGCTGGTCGGGCGGATTTCCGGCGGCCTCGCGCACTGGGCGCGGCAGCTCGAATTCGCGCCCTTCCACTTGCGCGTCACCGGCACCGCCGGTTCGGGCAAGACACAGCTGGCGCTGGCCGAATTCCGCGCGACACTGGAGCGCGGCCAGAGGCCGCTCTACCTCTGCTACAACCGGCCGCTGGCCGATCATTTCCGCGCCATTGCACCCGAGGGCGGCCTCATCGCCACCTTCCACGCCTTCTGCCAGCAGCGCCTGCGCGCCGCCGGCGAGGCACCGGATTTTTCACGCCCCGACGCCTTCGACCGGCTGATTGCCGATGCGGCGCGGCTGCCGGTCGACGACGCCTATCGCTTCGACACGGTGATCGTCGACGAAGGCCAGGATTTTTCCGAGGAGTGGCGCGACCTCGCCTTCCGCCACGCGACGCCGGCGGCGCGCCTGCTCTGGCTGGAAGACCCGATGCAGAACCTCTATGCCCGTCCACCGGTGCCGCTGCCGGGCTGGGTCGGCCTGCGCTCGTTCGCCAACTTCCGCTGCCCGCGGGCGGTGGTGCGCATGCTGCAGGCGGTGCTGCCGGTCGACATGCCGATCGAGGCGGCGTCGCCGATCGACGCCAGCGAAGTCGAGATCCTCACCTACAGCGACGACGCCTCGCTGCTGCAGGCGCTCAAGGAAGGCATCCGCCTCTGCTACAGCGAGAGCTTCCGCAAGGAGGATGTCGCCGTCGTCACCTACAGCGGCCGCAACAACTCGCGCCTGCTTGCCTACGACCGCATCGGCCCGCACACGATGCGCCGCTTCACCGGCGAGTACGACCTGCTCGGTGCGCCGGTTTTTTCCGAAGGCGACGTGCTGATCGAATCGGTGTACCGCTTCAAGGGACAGTCGGCACCGGCCGTGGTCTTCGCCGAGATCGATTTCGACACCCTCGACGACAAGGCTGTGCGCAAGTTCTTCGTCGGTGCGACGCGGGCGATGATGAAGCTGGTGCTGGTGATTTCGGAGCGCTCGGCGCAGGCCCTGCTGGCGCGGACCGGCGAGCCCTCACGAACTGCAGGATAGGGCCGAGCAACCCGGCGCGTGGCGGGCCCAATCGGGCCGTCGTGCGGCAAGGTGCCCGTGTTCAGGCTGTTCGCGATAGGGCTCGCGAGTGGCTGTCATCAGGGTTTCCAGCAGAGAGAGATCGCCTGCCGCGGCCGCGTTGATCGCTTCCTGCAGCAGGTAGTTGCGCGGAATGATCCACGGATTGGTACTCGCCATAAGTGTGCGGCGCGTGGCGTCGTCGACGCCGTCAGCGTCGAGCCGGGCTGCCCAGGCGCCGAGCCAGTCGCGCAGGCGGCGGATGAAGCCGTCCGGCAACCGATCCGGTGTGTAGAAGCTGCCGGTCAGTGCTGCCGGCAAGCCATCGTCAGGAAGGGCGTTCGGGTTCACCTCGATCAGTGCGCGGAAGAAGCGCGTGGTGTCGACTTCCGTCAGCGTCAGCGCGCCCAGAAGTTCGGCGACCAGCGTTTCCTCTCCCCGCGCAGCGCCCGGCACGAGGCCGACCTTGGCCAGCGCCTGCCGCCGCCATTCCTGCTCGAAGGTGTCGCCGTAGTCTTCGAGGCCGGCGGCCAGTGCTTCCTGATCGCCGACCAGCGGCAGCAGCGCTTCGGCCAGCCGCATCAGGTTCCACTGCGCGACCGCCGGCTGCTGTGCATACGCATAGCGACCGCCGCGGTCGGTCGTGTTCGGTGTGAAATCGGGATCGAAGACATCGATCCAGCCGAAAGGGCCGTAGTCGATCGTCAGTCCGAGGATCGACAGGTTGTCGGTATTCATCACCCCATGCACGAAGCCGACGCGCAGCCAGTGCGCCATCAGCACCGCCGTACGGCGGGCGACTTCGGCGAACCACTGCGCATGGCGCTCCGGGTCATTGGGGTCGATCTCCGGGAAGAAATGGCGGATGACGTAGTCGGCGAGTTGCCGAAGGCGCTCGTGGTCACCGCGCGATGCGAAGATCTCGAAGTTGCCGAAGCGCACGAACGACGGCGCCACGCGCGTGACGATCGCGCCGGGCTCCATTTCGGCACGGCCGTCGTAGAACATGTCGCGCAGTACGGCTTCGCCGGTTCCGACCAATGCCAGCGCGCGCGTCGTCGGCACACCGAGGTGATGCATCGCCTCGCTGCAGACGTATTCGCGCAGCGACGAGCGCAGCACGGCGCGACCGTCGGCGCGACGTGAATACGGTGTCAGACCGGCGCCCTTCAGCTGCAACTCCCAGCGCTGGCCATCCGGCGCGGTCAGGTCGCCCAGCACGATCGCGCGACCGTCGCCGAGCTGGCCGGCCCACTGTCCGAACTGGTGGCCACCGTAGCAGGCGGCCACCGGCTTCATGCCGGGCAGCAGGCGGTTGCCGGCGAGCACGGCGGCGACGCTGTCGTCCGGCGCCGCGAGACCGAGGGTACCGGCGAGTGCATCCGACCACGCCAGCAGCCGTGGCTCCGCCACCGGTGTCGGCGGCACATACGACCAGCAGGCGCTGTGTACCTGGCGCGGCACGAGCGGCGGACCATCCTCGCCGGGCAGGTGGCGGGCGAAGTGATGGTCGAAACGGATGGCGCTGATGGGGGTGGAAGCGGAGAGGGTCATTGCATTCGAGCGACAGGCGGAATGAAGAATTTACCTGTCGACAGCAGTTTTGTCGCAGCGGGGCGAGGAATCGGCAACACGACGGGGGCGCCACCGGGCGCCCTCCGTCGGGACTGCGGGATCAAAGGATTTCCGCGAGGTCCTCGCGCAATTGCAGTTCGCTGCGGAAATGCAGGATCTCGAGACCGAGCGCGTCGCGTGCCGAGACGATGCCAATCGGCCGGCGGTGCCGGTCCACGACCGGCATGTGCCGGAAGCCGCCTTCGAACATCAGGTGCAGTGCGTGGCCAAAGGGCTTGTCAGGTCCGACACTGACCGGGTCGGGTGTCATGATTTCCCCGACGGTCGTCTGTTCTGCCGGAAGTCCTGCTGCGAGTACCTTGTGCGACAGGTCGCGCTCCGTACAGATGCCCGCGAGGCGCCCGTCGGCATTGACGGCGACGAGCGCGCCCTGATTCTGCCGGCGCATCAGCTCGGCGGCCTTGCGAACGCTGGTGCCGGTGGACGTGATGACGAAATCGCGATTCTGGATGACCTTGATGATCGGACGACTTGGCATGACATGATCCTCGGGGTTGGGGTAGATGCTTTTCTGCTTTTTCCAGAGGCTACGACCGGGTACATGCGCTCGAAGTTCCGCATTCGCTGTGCGGACGGGGACTGAATTTTCGGCATTCAGGGCACGAGGGCGCTTCCGCCGTAGTGCGTGTGAAGATGCCCGACGACGATAAGCCGCCGCCGTGTTGAACCGCTACCTGATGCCGGCGCGCAGCAGGGCGTCCATGAAGGCCTGGGCCGGCAGTGAGAGCACCTTGCTGCGCAGGCGCACGATGCTCCACGGTTGCCGAAGTGGAAAATCCTTCACCTTCAGGATGGCGATTTCGCCGCGCTCCACCGAGTCGCCCAGCGAATGGCGCGAGAGGACGGCGAGCCCCATGCCGCTGATGACCAGCTCGCGGATGACCTCGTTGCTGGCGAGCGAAAAACGGACATTCAGTTCCTGTCCGTTCGTTTCCAGGTAACGGTCGATCGCATGGCGGGATCCGGATCCCGCTTCCCGCAGCAGGAATGGCTCGCCGCAAAGGTCGGCGAGTTTCACGCGCTTGCCGGCGGCCCAATGCCCCGCGGGTGCGATCACGACGTGCTCGTTGTCGAGGAACGGCGTCGAGACGATGTCGATGTCTTCCGGCGGATACGACATCACGTACAGATCGTCGCAGTTCCCACGCAGGCGCTCCACGATATGCGCACGGTTTCCGATTTCAAGCTCGATGCCGATTTCCGGATAGCGCTGGCAGAACGTGCCCAGCATCCGCGGCAGGAAGTATTTCGCCGTCGTCACCAGCGCGACGCGCAGCCTTCCTCGCTTGAGACCCTTGAGTGCATCTAGGTTGGATTCCAGCCGGTTCCAGATGTCGTCCAGGCTGCGTACGGCACTCAGCAGTTCCTCTCCCGCGGCCGTCAAGGCAATCTCGCGGCCATTCTGCTCGAACAGCGGCAGTCCGATGACTTCGACCACCTGGCGGATCTGCAGCGAGACAGCCGGCTGTGTCAGATGGAGCGACTCCGCCGCCTTCGTGAAGCTGCCAAGACGCGCAACGGCGGCAAAGGTTTCGAGTTGGCGGAAGGTGATGCGGCGGCGTGGCATATAAATGATGGCTAATGGAATTGGTGATTAAGTTTAATTGGAGGTAATCCGAAAGTCTTGCGATATTTGGCGCCGTCAACCCGACAGAGCCCGGAAACCCCCGGCATCAACGACAGGAGAAACGACATGCGCCACTATCCCTCTGACAGCCCGAAAGCCGCTGCCCGCGTCATTGCCCTCGCGCTTCTCGCGGACGGTGCCATCGATCCCTCCGAACTGGCCACGCTGAGCAACCGTCGCACGCTCGACCGCCTGGGCCTCAGCGAGGGTGACTTCGATGCGGTCATTCACGCGCTGTGCGAAGACCTGATGCTGTTCTCGCACCGCGCGGCTGCGGGGCACCTTGAAATCGGCCGTGAAGCGCTGCGCGACATGCTTGCCGAACTGCATCATCCGGAGCTGCGCAAGCGCCTGCTCGATACCGTCCTCGCCATCGTCAGTGCCGATGGCGAGCTTTCCGGCGGCGAGGCCGCCCTGATCGCCTGCGCTGCCGATTGCTGGGGCATCGATGCCTTCAGCGCCTTCGGCATCGATGCGCTGCCGCAGGGGACAGTCGCGACGATGCCGGCGGGTAATGCGAGCCTTTCCCCGCGTGCCGCTACCGCCGGTATTTGCTGAACGCTACTACGGTTCGATTCCCCGGAGGAGAGCAGGACATGGAAACAATCGGTACCTGGTGGATGTGGGCGAGCTTCTTTGCCATCGTCCTGGTCATGCTCGCCATCGACCTGCTGGTGGTCGGTGGCGGCAAGCAGCATCGCGTGTCGCTGCGTGAGGCGGCCACCTGGTCAGGCATCTGGGTCGGCGTTTCCCTGCTCTTCGCCGGTGTGCTCTGGTGGTATCTGGATGGCGCCGCGGGGCGCGAGGTCGCCAATGCCAAGACGCTGGAGTTCGTGACCGGCTACCTGATCGAGAAATCGCTGGCCGTCGACAACGTGTTCGTCTGGCTGATGCTCTTCAGCTTCTTCGCCATTCCGCTCGAACTCCAGAAACGTGTCCTTGTCCTCGGCGTTCTCGGGGCGATCGTCATGCGTACCGTCATGATCTTCGCCGGGGTCTGGCTCATCGCGCAGTTCCATTGGCTGCTCTATGTCTTCGGCGCCTTCCTGCTGGTGACCGGCGTCAAGATGTGGTGGTTCGCCGACGAGAAACCGGATCTCGCGAACAACCCGGTCATCCGCTGGATCCGCGGCCACATGAAGGTTACCGACGAACTGCATGGTGAACGCTTCTTCGTCTCGAGAAACGAGGCCGGCCGGGTCGTCCGCTATGTGACGCCGCTGTTTCTCGTGCTCGTGCTGGTCGAAATCACGGATCTGATCTTCGCGGTCGACTCGATTCCCGCCATCTTCGCGATCACCACCGATCCCTTCATCGTGCTGACTTCGAACATCTTCGCCATCCTCGGCCTGCGTGCGATGTATTTCCTGCTTGCCGACATGGCTGACCGCTTCTCGCTGCTGAAGTACGGCCTCGCGCTGGTCCTGATGTTCATCGGCGCCAAGATGCTGCTGATCGACCTCTACAAGATTCCGGTGATGTTCTCGCTCTGCGTCGTCGCCACGATCATCGCTGCCTCGATCCTGCTGTCGCTCAGGAAGGATGTACGGGAACGGGCAAGCGTGGCGCTGCGCGCCGACGAGACGAGCTGAACGGGAGGCATGATGGCATCGGCCCATGAACTTGCCGCCCCCTCGCACCAGCGCCTTGCCGACTGGCTCGAACAGCCTGCCCTGCAGCGGCTCCTGATCGCCCTGATCCTGATCAACGCGGTCGTGCTCGGCCTTGAAACCAGCAGCTCGATCATGGCGGCATGGGGGCCGTGGCTGATCGCGATCGACCGCACGATTCTCGGCATCTTCGTCGTCGAGATCGCCCTGCGCCTGGCGGCCCATCGCCTTGCATTCTTCAGGGATCCCTGGAGCGTCTTCGACTTCATCGTCGTGACGATCGCGCTCATACCGGCCTCGGGTCCCCTCGCGGTACTGCGGGCGCTGCGTGTCCTGCGCGTCCTGCGGCTGATCACCCTGGTGCCGAGCATGAAGCGTGTGGTCGGCGGACTGCTGGCCGCGCTGCCCGGCCTCGGCTCGGTCGCGGCGATCATCGGGCTCATCTTCTATGTCGCCGCCGTCATCGCCACCAAGCTCTTTGCCGCGGACTACCCGCAGTGGTTCGGCAGCCTCGGCGCGAGTGCCTTCACGCTCTTCCAGGTGATGACGCTGGAGAGCTGGGCGATGGGTATCGTCCGGCCGGTCATGGAGGTCTATCCCGCTGCGTGGATCTTTTTCCTGATCTTCATCCTCGCCTCGACATTCACCCTGCTCAATCTGTTCATCGCGGTCATCGTGAACGCCATCCAGCACGAACACCCGGCAGCACCGAATCATGGCGCGACAGATGAAGCCGCACGTCTGTACCGCGAAATCGCGGAGCTTCGCTCAATGCTGGCTGAGACCCGGTCATTGCTGATAGAGAAAGGAAAGGTGTCCTGATGGAAACCCTGCTGCTGTCTGCCGCCATCGTCGCCGTGCTGCTGGGCTTTGCCGGCATTGTCCTGCCGCTGCTGCCGGGCATGCCGCTCATCTTCGGCGGTCTCTGGATCATCGCCTGGCTCGATGATTTCTCCCGGGTCAGCGTCACGACGGTCGCCGTTCTTGCGGCGATGGCGATCATTGCCTGGCTGGTCGACTACATCGCGGCAGCCGTAGGTGTGCGCCGCGTCGGTGCCAGCGGTCTGGCGGTGGTCGGTGCGGCGGCCGGCGCCATCCTCGGCATCGCGTCCGGGATCGTCGGCGTCATCGTCGGGCCGATCATCGGCGCGATTGCGGGAGAGCTGCTGGCCCGACGTGATCGCAGGCAGGCCGCCCGTGCAGGGTTCGCAGCGGGACTCGGTTTCATCCTTGCGATCGTTACCAGGATCGGCATCGCCTTCACGATGCTTGGCATATTCACTGTCGCCTGGCTGGCCTGAGTCCGGGCCGCCTGTTCATTCAATAGGAGTTCGTCATGGGAACACGCAAGCCGCAGCGCCCGGTCACCGTACGCGGGCAATCTTCCGGTCCGGCCGGAAACGATCGCGATCTTTCATTCAGAAACTATCCGATGGACAGCCCGCAGGCCGCGGCACGCATCCTGGCGCTCGCCCTGCTCGCCGATGGCACCATCCAGCTGTCCGAACTGTCCTCGCTGTCGCGCCGGGGAACCCTGCAGCGTCTCGGCATCACCGAGGCCGCCTTCGATGCGGTGATCCACGAACTGTGCTCCGATCTTCTGGCGGGCGGCGTGGCGAATTCCGGCTATCTCGTCGTCGGGCGCGACGTGCTGCGCAAGATCCTCGGCGACATCGGCGACCCGGATCTTCAGCGCAGCCTCCTCCGCGGCGTCCTCGACATCGTGCACGCCGACGGCGAGCTGGCGGGTGGCGAAGCCGTCCTGCTCGCCGTCGCGGCCGATTGCTGGGATATCGATCCGTTCGATTCCTACCGCATCCTGGCCAAGCCGGGGCGCCGTTGGCCGCCGCAAGTGCGCCGCGTGCGCGGCGATTCACAGTCGCACTGAGGACCACGACGGATTGCTCATGCCGCTCGATCCCGTCATCTACTTCTTCCTGCTCGGGCTTGCAGCCGGCGTCCTGCGCTCGGACCTGAAGATTCCCGGAGTGCTCTATGAGGCTCTCTCGATCTTCCTGCTGTTGGCGATCGGCCTCAAGGGCGGCGTCGAGCTTGCAAGGCACCCCGTCGCCGAGCTTGCTGCACAGGCCGCAGTCATCGTCGGTGTTGCGGCATTCATTCCGCTGGCCGCGTTTGGCGTGTTGCGCCGAATCGGCCGTCTCCCGCGCAGTGATTCTGCCGCCATCGCTGCCCACTACGGATCGGTCAGTGTCGTCACCTTCGCCGTTGCGGCCACCTACCTTGCGGCGCGCGGAGAGTCTGCCGAGGGTTACATGGTGGTTTTCCTCGTCCTGCTCGAATTCCCGGCGCTGGTGATCGGTGTTCTGCTGGCGCGTGGTGTGGGGCAAGGAATGCCATGGGGGCGCGTGCTGCATGAGGTGCTCTCCGGAAAGAGCATCCTGCTTCTCGTCGGCGGGCTGCTCATCGGCTGGGTGGCCGGCCCGCAGGGGATCGCACCGCTGGATCGCCTGTTCTTCGATCTCTTCAAGGGATTTCTTGCCTTCTTCCTGCTCGAAATGGGGCTTGTGGTCGCAGGTCGTCTTGCGGATCTTCGCCGTGCAGGTGCCTTCCTCGTCGGCTTTGCGCTGCTCATGCCCCTGGTCTCCGGGTTGCTCGGCATCGTCACCGGCGAATGGCTGGGACTCTCTGTCGCCGGGACTGCCCTGCTGGCGACGCTCTACGCCAGCGCCTCCTACATCGCCGCGCCCGCCGCAATGCGCATCGCCGTACCCGAGGCCAATCCGGCGCTGTCGATCGGCGCTGCACTGGGCGTTACCTTTCCCTTCAACCTGTTGCTCGGCATTCCTGTCTACCACTGGCTGGCAACGATGATCGACGGAGGTGTCAGATGAATTCTGTCCGCATGAGCGAACATTCATCGGGGGATGGCGAAGCGGCGCATCGTTCCGGCTGCAAGCTGGTGACGGTCGTCTGCGAGGCGGCCATCGAGAACGATATCGTCAGCGATCTTGAAAGGCTTGAAGCCAAGGGCTACACGATCACCGATGCACGTGGGCGCGGCACCCGCGGCGTGCGCGATGCGTCATGGAGCTCCGGCGCCAATATCCGGGTCGAAGTGCTGTGTGATGAACGAATTGCTGCCGCCATCGTCCAATACTTCGAGCAACGCTATTACGCCCATTATGCGATGGTAATGTTCATCAGCGATGTCGAGGTTCTGAGACCGGAGAAATTCTCCAGATGATCCCGAGCAGTTCCCCCGTCAATCCGCTGCTGCCCGCGTCGCGCAGCAACATCCTGCGCGAGTTTGTCCCGCGCGCAGACCGCGTGCCGCGCGATGAGCGCGTCGATGTGCCGGAAGTTCAGGAGTCCGCCCGCGTGAACTTCAGCGACGCGGTCCTGGCTGCAGCTTCCGGACGAGCACGCGACGCAGCGCAGAGCCCGACGTTTACCGAAGCGCGCGGCGGGATCGATCCGCGGGTGCAGTCCTATCGGGACATTGCCAGGCTGTGATCGTCGCCTTTGACGTCTGGCTGCTCGGCTTCTTTTCCGCCTGGCGCAGCGCGGCCGGCGATCTGCTGTTCAGCGCCATCACGTGGACGGGGTCGCTCTGGCTGCTGCTCCCTTTTTCGCTCCTGATTGGCGTCTTCAGGCAACAGGCGCTCGTCCCGCTGTCGATCCTGACCGCCGCCGTCGCGAGTCACTCGCTCAAGCTGATCGTGGCACGTGCGCGTCCCGAACTGCATGAGGTGCTCGGCACGATGCCCGCGGATCTTTCGTTTCCCAGCGCCCACTCGGCACAGGCGGCCGCCTGTGCCGCGGCGCTCGTACTGACTGTTCCGGCGCTGCGACAGGCGTCTCTGCTTCCCCTGCTCGTGGTCTGGGTACTCGTCGTCGGAATTTCACGGCTCTACCTGCAGGTGCATTGGCCGAGCGACGTACTGGCAGGCTGGGCCATCGGCATCCTTTGTGCGGTCTGCGTCAGACAGGAGTTTCACGGCCATGCACCGGAGCGCGTATGAGAAACAAGTTCCTCGATACCGGAGAGCCCGGCTATCACCCGCTGCGCAAGATCGGGACTGTTCTGTCGGGGCTGCGCTATGCAGTCATCTACGACTTCAGCGTCGCCTACAAGCTGGTGCTGTCGGCGGTGATCGTCGTTGTCGCCTTTTTCCTGCGGGCCTGGGTCGATGTCATGCTGATCGTGATGGCGACCGGCATGGTGCTGGTGGCCGAGATGTTCAACAGTGCAATCGAGGCGCTATGCGATTTTGTCGAACAGCGCCACGACGAGCGGATCAAGGTGATCAAGGACATCGCTGCCGCAGCAGTAGGTGTCTGCATCCTGATCTGGGTGTACGTGCTGGCCTTCGAGGGCTGGGAAATCGTGAACGCCCTACGCGCCGGCTGAGCCTTCCTGCGGCTCGACCGGTGCCGCGACGAAGCTCCGCGGGTCACGCTTGAGGCGCTGCCATAGCGTACGTAGCAGTGCCGCCTTCTGCGTGAAGCTGATGTCGCGTGCGCGCAGTGCCATCCAGAGCGCCAGCACGAAACTGACCGAGAGGTTGACGAAGCCGATCAGCAGCACGCCCACGCCTGCCCACAGCAGCGTACGCAGCGGCAACTGGAAATCGAAGCCGGCGAAGGCGTAACCGAGGTTGGCAGAGGCGAAGGCGATGTGACGGATGTCGATCGGCAGGCCGAAGATCATGCCGACGGTACCGGCGGTGCCGAGCATGCAGCCGAAAAGGAAATTGCCGGAGATGCCGCCAAGATTGTCGTCGAGATAGCGGCCGATGCGCTCGGCGCCACCCCGACTCGCCAGCAGGTTCAGCCAGCGCAGACGGGCGACGCGATCACCGATGCGGGCGTAGCTCGCCAGGTTGTCGAAGTAGCCCGAGATGATCCCCGAGAAGAACAGGAAGACGCCGGCAACGGCTGCGTGCGGTAGCGCCCAGCCGAGCGGGTCGAGGTCGTCGATCAGATGGGCGCCCTTGCCGGCGTCGATCATCGGATGGCCGGCGAGGTAGCTCCACAGGAAGGCGATGCCCAGCGCCGTCGGCAGCGCGATGGCGACGTTGCCGATGATCGCCGCGATCTGGCTGCGCGTGACGGCGGCGATCAGGTCCACCAGCTTTTCCAGATCCTGCGGGCGCCCGCTCTCGGCCTCGCCGAGGTAGCCGGCGATGGTCTGCGCTGTCATCGCCGGCTGCTTGGTGGCGATGGTCAGGTGCAGCATGTAGATCAGCGCAAAGCCGAGGCCGTAGATCATGCTGTAGAAGAAGGCATAGCCGACTGGCGCCAGGTCGAGCTTGGAGGCGAAGATCTTGAGCAGCGCGAGGACGGCGATGATCACCCCGGCCCCCATCGCCGAGCGCCACATGCCGAAATAGGCGCTGCGAGTCTCCGTGATGTAGTGCTCGCCCGACTTGGCCGCATTGTCGGTAACGCGCAGTGCGAGCAGGCTCATGCCGCGCGAGACGTGCTGGGTGATGCTGTTGCGCCGGTTTTCCGAACGGATCGCGTGGCGCAGGAGCTTGCGCCAGTACTCGATGGCCGTGCTTCGGTCATCCCCACGCCAGAAGGCGCCAAGCAGCGAGGCCATCAGTTCCAGGCGGCGCAGGCTCTGCTCGGTTCGGCGCAGCATGAAGGTCAGCGACAGGCTGGTCCCCTTCTGCATCGCGGCACGGTGCGCCTTGTCGATTACCTTCTGGCACTGGTCGATCAGCACCAGCAGGTGGCGCTCGTCTTCGACCGGCTCGCGGTTGTCGGTGAGCGCGTTGCGCCAGTCTTCGGCGCAACGCTGGGCTTCGCCGGCGACGGCGCGAAAGGCGGCTGCGTAGCCGGAGAGCGAGTCGCCAAGGCGACGGAATTCCTGGTCGAGATCGACGCCGCTGATGCGGTAGGCCAGCACCAGCAGGGCCTCGATGAACTGGTCGAGCAGCTGGTGTTTCTGCACCCGGCCGATCTCGTCGTCGGGAGCCAGCAGTGCCCAGTAACGGATGGAATTCTCGTCCGGGATTTCGGTCAGCCAGACCCAGTCGTCGTCCCGGTGCAGGATCATCTGCAGGCAGTCGCGGAATTCCTGTGCGTCCGGAATTTCCGGCAGCAGACGGTGGCTGATGATGCGCATCAGTTCGCTGAAGAAGCCGGTCGGCGGCAGGATGCCGCTGTCGGTCAGGAAACCGACGAGGCGGCGGTTGGCAACCAGATCGGTGAAGGCCTGACGCAGCAGCGCCCGCTTTTCCCCGTCGGTTTCGAGCAGGTTGAGCAGGGTGGCATGGCGGGCGACGGCCTCGTCGACCTGGCGTGCCTGTGGCGGCCGGATGATGTCGTAGATCTTCACGAACAGCCGCAGCGCATCACCTCGCTCGCGATAGTCCTCGATCGCATCGGCGAAGCGGAGGGCGTGGAAATCCATGCTCATGATCCTCAATCGAAATAGCTGCGCGCGGTCTCGTAGCGCGGCGCGAAGTAGCTGTGGCCCAGTGAGTCGATGCGCACCCGGCCGCTGGCCGAGGACGGAGCGTGTACGAAACGGCCGTCGCCGATGTAGATGCCGACATGCGAAAGCGGCCGGTTCAGGGTGTTGAAGAAGACCAGATCGCCCGGCAGCAGCCGGCGCCGGTCGACCGGTCTGCCGAGCTTCGCGATGTCGGCGGCGCTACCGCTGACGCGCAGGCCTGCCGCCCGTTCGAAGATGTAGGCCACCATGCCGCTGCAGTCGAGCCCGGCCTCGGGATTCTTGCCGCCGAAGCGGTAGCCGGTGTCGATCAGGGACATCGCGTAGATCGCGACCTCGCGCCTGCGCTCCGAGGCAATGCGCTCCGGTGGCGCTGGTGGCACGCTGCCGCAGGCGGCGAGCAGGACGACCATCGCGGCGGCGGGGACAAGACGGATGAGGCTTCTGCGCTCCATGGCAGCAAGTATAAACTGCCATTTTTGCCGACCGATTTCCCGGAGCTCCTGCCATGAAACTCGACAACCCCATCCTGCTTCGCTCCAACGCTTACATCGACGGCCGCTGGGAGGCGGCGGACAGCGGCGCCACGCTGGTCGTGGCCGATCCGGCGAGCGGCGACCAGCTTGGCGAGGTGCCGCTGATGGGCGCCGCCGAGACGACGCGCGCCATCGCTGCGGCCGAGGCGGCCCTGCCGGCCTGGCGGGCGAAAACTGCCAAGGAGCGGGCCGCGATCCTGCGCCGCTGGTTCGACCTGATTGTCTCGCATGGCGAGGATCTCGCCCGCATGATCACCGCTGAGTGCGGCAAGCCGCTGTCCGAAGCGAAAGGCGAGGTCGGCTACGGCGCCTCCTTCGTCGAATGGTTTGCCGAGGAAGCCAAGCGTGCCTACGGCGAGACGATTCCCGGCGTCGTCGGCGACAAGCGCCTGATCACGATCAAGCAGCCGATCGGCGTCTGTGCCGCGATCACGCCATGGAACTTCCCGCTGGCGATGATCACGCGGAAGGTGGCGCCGGCGATTGCTGCCGGCTGCACGGTGGTGGTCAAGCCGGCCGAACAGACGCCGCTGACCGCGCTGGCGCTGGCCAAGCTCGCGCACCTCGCGGAGCTGCCCCCGGGCGTCTTCAACGTCGTCACCGGCGATCCCGTCGCCATCGGTGGCGTCATGACCGCGAGCCCGGTCGTGCGCCACCTGTCCTTCACCGGATCGACCGAGGTCGGCCGCCTGCTGATGGCGCAGAGTGCGCCGACGATCAAGAAACTGGCGCTCGAACTCGGCGGCAATGCGCCCTTCATCGTCTTCGACGATGCCGACGTCGATGCCGCGGTCGAGGGGGCGCTCATCGCCAAATACCGCAATACCGGCCAGACCTGCGTCTGCGCCAACCGCTTCCTGGTGCAGTCCGGCGTTTATGAGGCGTTCGCGCAGAAGCTTGCGGCGAAGGTGGCTACGCTCAAGGTCGGTCCCGGCGCGGAAGCGGGTGTCGTGCAGGGGCCGCTGATCGATACGGCCGGACTCGAGAAGGTCGAGGCCCACCTCGCCGATGCCACGGCGAAGGGTGCGCGCATCCTGACCGGCGGCAGGCGCCATGCGCGCGGCGGCACCTTCTTCGAGCCGACCGTGCTCGCCGGCGTGACGACTGCCATGCGCGTGGCGCGGGAGGAAACCTTCGGGCCGGTGGCGCCGCTGTTCCGTTTCGATACGGAAGCGCAGGCGGTCGAGATGGCCAATGCCACGGAATTCGGCCTCGCCGCCTACTTCTACTCGCGCGATATCGGCCGCTGCTTCCGTGTGGCCGAGGCGCTGGAATACGGCATGGTGGGCGTCAATACCGGCCTCATCTCGAACGAGGTGGCGCCGTTCGGCGGCGTCAAGCAGTCCGGCATCGGCCGCGAGGGCTCGAAATACGGCCTCGAGGAATACCTGGAGATCAAGTACCTCTGCGTCGCGGTCTGAGCCGGCGATGAAGTTCATCGGCCTCGCCCTGCTTCTGCTGGCGCTGTTCATCGGCTGGCGGCTCTGGCAGCGCGCGCACCGAAGGGATCGCGCCGCTTTCATCGATGCCTTTCCTTACCGGAAGACGCTGGATCGTCGCCTGATCGCGAAGCACCCGGCACTGACCCCCGAGCAACGCGAGCAGGTCTTCGCCGGCCTGCGCGAGTACTTCCATCTGTGCAACGACGCCGGCCGCAACATGGTGGCGATGCCGTCGCAGGTCGTCGATGACGCCTGGCACGAGTTCATCCTGTTCACGCGCCAGTACCGGCGCTTCTGCGATCGTGCTTTCGGGCGCTTCCTGCACCATACGCCGGCCGAGGCGATGGCCTCGCCGACGGTAGCGCAGGCGGGCATCAAGCGCGCATGGCGGCTGGCCTGTGCGCGCGAGGGCATCGATCCGAAGACGCCGTCGCGGCTGCCGCTGCTCTTTGCGATCGACGGTGTGCTGGGTATCGCCAACGGCTTCCGCTACCAGCTTGACTGCATGGCGACAGGCAAGGCTGCGGCAGGTGCGACGGGGGGAGATTTCTGCGCCAGCCACATCGGCTGCAGCAGCGGCTGCTCGGGGGATTCCGGCAGCAGCGATGGCGATGGGGGTTCCGGCTGTGGTGGCGGTTGCGGCGGTGGCGACTGATCTCGCCACGCCGCGCCACATTGACTGCGGGTTCAGACCCCGTTGCGCTTGAACCAGGCCAGCATGCGTTGCCAGCCGTCTTCCGCTTCCGCCTTGCGGTAGCTCGGCCGGTAGTCGGCATGGAAGGCGTGCGGTGCGCCCTCGTAGACGTGGATCTTCGAGGAACACGCTGCCTTGCCGCCGGCGGAAAGCCCGGCACGCATCTTCTCCACCGTATCGAGCGGAATGCCCTGGTCGGCGCCACCATAGAGACCGAGCACCGGTGCGTGCAACTGGCCGGCGAGGTCGACCGGGTGCTTCGGATTGTTCTCCGTGACCGGCGAGGCGAGGCGGCCGTACCAGGCCACACCTGCCTTCACCTGCGGGTTGTGGGCGCTGTACAGCCAGGTGATGCGGCCGCCCCAGCAGAAGCCGGTGATGCCGAGCCGCGTCACGTCGCCGCCGTTGGCCCTGGCCCAGGCGACACAGGCGTCGAGGTCGGCCATCACCTGTCCGTCCGGCACCTTCGAGACGATGTTGCTCATCAGGTCCGGAATCGCCGAGTACTTGCGCGGATCGCCCTGGCGCGCGAACAGTTCAGGCGCGATCGCCAGGTAGCCGAGTTTCGCAAGCCGCCGGCAGATGTCCCGGATGTATTCGTGAACGCCGAAGATTTCCTGCACGACGAGGATCACCGGCGGGCTGATGGCGCCGGCGGGCGCAGCGCGATAGGCGACCATCTCGCCGCCCTGCGCGGCAACCTTGATTTCGCCGGCGACGAGGCCGTCGGCCGGGGTGCTGATGGCCGTCTGCGCCATGACCGGTTGCACGCCAAGCGCAAAGCCGGCACCGAGACTGGTAACGATGAATGTGCGACGGGAGTAGGTATTTGCGGGGGCCAGGCTGTTGACTTCGAGTTCGGTGCTTTCGACGCTCATCGATTGTCTCCTCGCGGACATTGTCATGGGGAATGCAGCGTGTATGCTACCTCTCTCGGACAAGAACCCAGGAGATGAGTTTCATGAACAAGATTGGCGGCTACAACATCGAGGACCTGCAGCCCGGCATGAGCGCCAGCGTGTCGAAGACGGTGACCGAAGCGGACATCATCATGTTTGCAGGTGTCTCGACCGACGTGAATCCGGCCCACCTCGACGAGGAATATGCCAAGGGGACCCAGTTCGGCGGCCGCATCGCGCACGGCATGCTCTCGGCGAGCTTCATTTCTGCCGTGCTCGCCAACAAGCTGCCGGGTGCCGGCACGATCTACCTCGGCCAGACGCTCAAGTTCAAGGCGCCGGTGCGCATCGGCGATACCGTCACCGCGACGGTGACGGTACGCGAGGTCGTCGTCGACAAGCGCCGCTGCATCCTCGATGCCGTCTGCACGGTCAACGGCAAGACCGTCATCGAAGGTGAATCGACGATGTACTGCACGAGCGAAAAGGCCTGATCGCGATGCGCCTGCGGCGTGCCCTCCTGGCCTCGTTTGCCGGCCTGCTGCTGGCGGGGGGCGCGTCGGCACAACTGAAGGACGAGAACCTCCTGCAGGGCATGCCGGCGGGCTACAAGATCGGCTTCCAGGAACGCCAGGGGCCGATCATCCTCACCGAAATGGTGCCGGAGTCCGAATCCGTCGAGGAATGGACCGAGATGGTGAGCAGCCAGCTTTTCATCGGCCTGAAGTCGGTGAGCCCGGAAACCTTCCGTGCCGAGTCGCGCAAGAAGTGGCTGGAAGCGTGCAAGGACGGTAACTTCGCGGAGATCGCCAGCGGCGAGGAAAGCGGTTACCCGATGGCCCTGTGGATGCTTTCGTGTCCCCATTCGAAGGCGCCGGGGCGCCCGGAGATCACGTGGTTCAAGGCGATCCGCGGACAGGATGCCTTCTACGTCGTGCAGAAATCCTTCCGCTTCGAGCCATCGAACGAACAGGTGCAACAGTCGATGCGCTATCTGCGACAGATCAGCGTCTGTGACACCCGCATCCCGCAGCGTGCCTGCCCGGTTATCAAGCCGCCGGAGGCAGAGGCTGCCAGGAACTGAAAACGGGGCCGCGGCCCCGTTTTTTCATTACATCAGCACGATGTCGTACTGTTCCTGCGAATAGCTGGGCTCTGCCTGCAGCGAGACCGGCTTCTCGATGAAGTCGGAGAGCATCGCCAGCCCCTGCGACTCTTCGTCGAGAAAGAGGTCGATGACGCTCGGCGCACCGATGACGCGGTATTCGCGGGCATTGAACTGGCGCGCCTCGCGCAGCAATTCCCGGAGGATTTCGTAGCAGACGGTACGCGCCGTCTTCACCTCGCCACGGCCATCGCAGGTCGGGCAGGGTTCGCAGAGTACGTGCGCCAGCGATTCCCGGGTGCGCTTGCGTGTCATCTCGACGAGGCCGAGCGCGGTGAAACCGTTGACGGTCAGGCGCGTGTGGTCGCGCGCCAGCGCCTTGTTGAACTCGGCGAGCACGGCGTCGCGATGCTCGGCAGTATCCATGTCGATGAAATCGATGATGATGATGCCGCCGAGGTTCCTCAGGCGCAGCTGGCGGGCGATCGTCTGTGCCGCTTCGAGGTTGGTCTTGAAGATGGTGTCGTCGAAATTGCGCACGCCGACGAAGCCGCCGGTGTTCACGTCGATCGTCGTCATCGCTTCGGTCTGGTCGAAGATCAGGTAACCGCCGGACTTGAGGTCGACACGACGCGCCAGCGCCTTCTGGATCTCGTCCTCGACGCCGAACAGGTCGAACAGCGGCCGTTCGCCGGTGTAGTGCTCGAGCAGGTCACGTACGGCGGGCGTATAGATTTCGGCGAAGCTGGCCAGCTTGGTGAAATTCTCGCGCGAATCGAGCACGATGCGCACCGTTTCCGGGTTGACGAAATCGCGCAGCACGCGCTGGGCGAGGTTCAGTTCCTGATAGATCAGCGCCGGGGGCGCCGTCGTCCTGGCCTTGCCCTTCAGTTCCGTCCAGATCTTGCGCAGATAGGCGATGTCGTTGGCGAGGTCGGCCTCCGAGGCCCCCTCGGCCATGGTGCGCACGATGAAGCCGCCGGGTTCGTCCTCCGGCACCAGCCGGGTCAGTTTCTCGCGCAGCGCCTCGCGTTCGCCCTCGTCCTCGATGCGCTGCGAGACGCCGATGTGCTTCTCCTGCGGCAGGTAAACCAGCATGCGGCCGGCGATCGAGATCTGCGTCGACAGGCGGGCACCCTTGGTGCCGATCGGGTCCTTGATCACCTGCACCATCAGGCTCTGGCCTTCGGAGAGGATGCGTTCGATCGGCCGTGTCGGATCGCTGCCATGGCCGTTGGGGCGGGCTTCCATGATGTCGGCGACATGCAGGAAAGCGGTCCGCTCCAGGCCGACGTCGATGAACGCCGACTGCATGCCGGGCAGGATGCGCACGATCTTGCCCATGTAGACATTGCCGACCAGCCCGCGCGAAGCGGTTCGTTCGATGTGGATTTCCTGCGTGACGCCCTGCTGCAGGACCGCGACGCGTGTTTCCTGCGGCGTGAAGTTGATCAGTATCTGTTCTGGCATGGCGAGGTGCCGCACCGATGCCGTCAGGCAGGGCGCGTATAATTTGGGGACTGCCTCCATTGTACCGCTCCCCATGAAATCCCCAGAGCTTCTCGCCCCCGCCGGCTCGCTGGCGATGCTGCGCACCGCCTTCGCCTTCGGCGCCGATGCCGTCTATGCCGGCCAGCCGCGCTACAGCCTGCGCGCGCGCAACAACGAATTCGGCGACATGGAGACCTTTGCCGGTGCTGTCGCAGAGGCGCACGCCGGTGGCAAAAAACTGTACGTGGTCAGCAACATCTTCCCGCACAACGCCAAGGTGAAGACCTACCTCGACGACATGGCGCCGGTGATCGCCATGCGGCCGGATGCGCTGATCATGGCCGACCCCGGCCTGATCATGATGATCCGCGAGCGCTGGCCGGAGATACCGGTGCACCTCTCGGTGCAGTCCAACACGGTGAACTGGGCGGCGGTGAAGTTCTGGCAGACGATGGGCTTGTCACGCGTCATCCTCTCCCGCGAACTGTCGCTGGAAGAAATCGAGGAAATCCGCCAGCAGTGCCCGGACATGGAGCTGGAAGTCTTCGTGCACGGGGCGCTGTGCATCGCCTACTCCGGTCGCTGCCTGCTCTCCGGCTACTTCAACCACCGCGACCCGAACCAGGGCACCTGCACCAACAGCTGCCGCTGGGATTACAAGGTGCAGCCGGCGAAGGAGGATGCCGGCGGCGACGTCTGGCTGATCGAGGAGAAGGAGCGCCCCGGCGAGCTGATGCCGATCGAGGAAGACGAGCACGGCACCTACATCATGAACTCGAAGGACCTGCGCGCCATCGAGCACGTGCAGAAGCTGGTGGCGATGGGTATCGATTCGCTGAAGATCGAGGGCCGCACCAAGTCGCCGTACTACGCCGCACGCACCTGCCAGTCCTACCGGCAGGCGATCGACGATGCCGTCGCCGGCCGCGCGCTCGATCCGGCACTGCTGGCGCAGCTCGACGGGCTGGCCAACCGCGGCTATACCGATGGCTTCTACCAGCGTCACCATGATGCCGAGTACCAGAACTACCTGCGTGGCCATTCCGAGTCGGCGCGCAGCCTCTACGTCGGCGACGTGGTCGCTTTCGATGCTGCCCGCGGCCTGGCCGCGATCGACGTCAAGAACCGCTTCGCGGTGGGTGACCGGCTGGAGCTGGTGCATCCGGCCGGCAACGCCGAACTGGCGCTCGACCGCCTGGAAAATGCCGAAGGCCTGGCGATCAGCGTCGCGCCGGGCAACGGCCATCGCGTCTGGGCGCCGCTGCCGGCGTCGGCGGTCGGGGCTTTCGTCGCCCGCTTCGTCTGAAGGGAGAGCACATGAATTCGCTGACTTCGCTGCGCGTCTATGCCATCGACGGCATCGTTCCTGTCGTCGATCCGACGGCCTACGTGCACCCGACGGCAGTGCTGATCGGCGACGTGATCGTCGGCCCCGGTTGCTACATCGGCCCGGCCGCCTGCCTGCGTGGCGATTTCGGCCGGCTGATCATCGAGCGTGGCGCCAACGTGCAGGACACCTGTGTCATGCACGGCTTTCCCGGCACCGACACGGTCGTCGAGGAGGATGGCCATATCGGCCATGGCGCCGTGCTGCACGGCTGCCGCATCGGGCGCAACGCGCTGATCGGGATGAACGCAGTGATCATGGACAATGCCGTCGTCGGCGAGTCGGCCATCGTCGCCGCCTGCGCCTTCGTCAAGGCCGGTGCCGAGATTCCGCCGCGCAGCCTCGCCGCGGGTACGCCGGCCAAGGTGATCCGCGAACTCTCGGACGCCGAAATTGCCTGGAAGGCCGACGGCACGCGGACCTACCAGGATCTGGCCCGCCGCTCGCTGGCGACGATGCAGGAAGTCTCCCCACTCGCCGCTGTCGAGCCGGATCGCCGGCGCATCGAGATACCGGATGTCGTGCCGCTGGTGGAACTGAAGAAGCGCTGAAGCGCGCACCGTCGAGCAAATGAAAACGGGCGCCTCGGCGCCCGTTTTCATTTGGGATGCTGACCGTTCAGGCCGCTTGAATCCTGCGGCGGCGGGCGATGGCACCCATCATGCCGAGGCCGGCGAGCAGCATGGCATAGGTCTCGGGTTCCGGTACGGCCGGAATGTTTTGCGACAGGACGTCGCCGGTTGCCTTGCTGTCGTTCAGGGTGGTGAGAAACTGGACCTTGAGGTGCGGGGCGGTGAAACTGAGGTTGCTGCCCGTGAAGTCGATCGTCCACGTCATGTTGTTGGTCAGTGAAAGCGGGGTGCTGGCGCTGAAACAGGCGCCCGGCGTGCCACCCGTGCTGCACCCGACGTTGGCACTCAGGCCGTGATCGGCCGTGACAGCGAACTGCGACGGGCTGATCGTGGCGCCGGTGACGTCACCGATGCCCTTGATTTCGAAAGCCTTCAGGAAGCTGACGCCGGCCCAGTTGCCGGTTGCGCTGGTGGCGTTGAGGATCGACAGGCCCATGGAGTCGGTGTCGATCGCCCAGGTGTTGAAGGTCACGCCCTGGTAGGTCAGCGTGTTCGCCGAGGCCGAAGAAGCAAAGGCGAGGCCGAGGGCAAGAGCGGAGAGGGCTTTCTTGAGCGACATGACAGATTCTCGGGATGGATTGAAGGAGATTTGCCGCAAGTCTACGTAGTTGCAGTCGAGTGCGAAATGATCCGAATGGACTACCGGATATAGTCCATTCGGATCATCGGGCGGGGTTGGCGACCAATTTTTTCGGCGGCGCGTATGATCTTCGGCTTTTGGCCAGTTTTGGCATGCCCCACCTTTTCGTTGACATCTCTGCACACGGTTTTGGCCATCTGGCGCAGACGGCGCCGGTGCTGGAAACCTTGACGGCGCAGATCCCGGAACTGCGGCTGACGATCCGTAGCGGTCTGCCGGCAGCGTATTTGCGGCTGCGCATCCCGCATCCCTTCACGCATGTCGCTGCCGCCAGCGACCTCTGTTTCCTGATGCACGATGCCGTGCGCATCGACCATGAAGCGTCGGCGGCGGCCTACCGCGCCTTCCATGCCGACTGGCCGGCCAGGGTCGCCGCGGAAGCAGCCATGCTCTCGTCACTGGCGCCCGATCTGGTATTCGCCAACGTCTCGGCACTTCCGCTCGCCGGGGCAAGACAGGCGGGCATCCCGGCGCTGGCCTTGTGCTCCCTCAACTGGGCCGACCAGTTTGCCTTCCTGTTCGGGAAGGAAGACTGGGCGCGCGCGATCCACGCCGAGCTACAGGATGCCTACGCGAATGCCGATGCTTTCCTGCGCTGCACTCCTGCCGCCCCGATGCCGACGCTCTCCAATGCCATCGCTGTGCCGCCGGTCGCGCGGATCGGGCACGCCGACCGTGCGGCGCTGGCGGCGCGCATTGGGGCGCTGGATGAGCGCATCGTGCTGATCGGCATGGGCGGGATCGATTTCGATCTGCCGGTCGCGGCGTGGCCGCGCGTCGAGGGTGTCCGCTGGCTGGTGCGCGATCCGCTGCCGGTTCCGCGGTCGGATGTCGCCTGCTATGGTGATCTCGACTGGCATTTTTCCGATCTCCTGGCCTCGGTGGACGCCGTTGTCACCAAGCCGGGATACGGGATGTTCGTGGAATCCGCCGCGGCGGGCATCCCCTTGCTCTACCTGCGCCGCGACGACTGGCCGGAACAGGAGGCCCTGATCGGCTGGCTGCAGGCGGAAGCGGTCTGCGCCGAACTGTCGGTGGCGCAGTTTGCAGCGGGCGATCTGCAGGCGGTCTTGCAGGAAC
>JAKJEY010000013.1:0-240 GCA_022705165.1 Pseudomonadota bacterium | reverse complement strand
CCGCCATTGCCAACGGTGCCGGCGTGGTGGCCGGGCGGCTGGCGGCCCTTCTCAGAGCGGGTAGCCGAAGCGCCTGAGCAGCACTGCGGTTTCGTGCAGCGGCAGCCCCATGACGCCCGTGTAGCTGCCGGCGAGATGTTCGACGAAGATGCCGGCACGCCCCTGGATGCCATAGGCGCCAGCCTTGTCCATCGGCTCGCCGCTGTCGACATAGCGCCGGATCTCGGCGTCGGACAGCGT
>JAKJEY010000139.1 GCA_022705165.1 Pseudomonadota bacterium | reverse complement strand
GGCGGCAGTGCGCAGCACGTGCGTCCAGAGATCCTTCGAGAGATCGGCGAAGGCGAGCAGGTCCTTGGAGCGCAGCAGCTGGTCCATCGCCACGGCCAGTGCCACGGAACGGGCCGTCTCGATGCCGAGCCGGTTGAGCGCCGATTCGACATCGACCACGAGCTTGCCTGAGGGGTTGTGCGTCACCGAATTGGCGATGCGCAGCAGCTTGGCGACGACCAGCGGCTCCATGCTGACCACCCGCGCCACGGCGCGCAGCGACACGCTCTGGTCCTTGAGTACGTTGCGGATCTGCAGCGCCGCGTCGAAACAGGTTGGAAACGAGATGTCGCCGCCGGAGAGCTCCCTGGCGATGTCTTCGAGCATCCTGAAACGCTGCGCCTTGAGCGCGGCATCCTTCTTATCGTCGGTCGGCGAGGTACTCATGGTCAGTCAGGCCAATGGGGGAGTGGCGATTTTCGCATAACTCGTCCGGGATTCCGGGCTCCGCGCGCGATAAAATGCGGGCTTCCCTTGCCCCCTTGCGCCATGAACCACGAAGCCCCGCAGAAACTCGAGCTGCTCGCCCCGGCCAAGACCGGCGAGTTCGGCATCGAGGCCATCAACCATGGTGCCGACGCCGTCTATATCGGCGGCCCGGCCTTCGGCGCGCGCGCCAACGCCGGCAACGACATCGCGGAGATCGCGGCCCTCGCTGCCCATGCCCACCGCTACAACGCCCGCGTGCTGGTGGCGCTGAACACCATCCTGCACGACAACGAACTGGAGGAAGCGCGGCGCATCGCCTGGGAGGTGTACAACGCCGGTGCCGACGCGCTGATCGTGCAGGACATGGGTCTGCTGGAGCTCGACCTGCCGCCGATCGAGCTGCATGCCTCGACGCAGAGCGACATCCGCACGGTGGAGAAGGCGAAGTTCCTCGGCCAGGTCGGCTTTTCGCAGATGGTGCTGGCGCGCGAGCTGAGCCTCAGGGAGATCGCGGCCATCCGCGCCGCGACGCTGGCCGACGACGTGACGCTCGAGTTCTTCATCCACGGCGCGCTGTGCGTGGCCTTTTCCGGCCAGTGCTACATCAGCCACGCGCACACCGAGCGCAGCGCCAACCGCGGCGACTGCTCGCAGGACTGCCGCCTGCCCTACACGCTCTCGGACGATCAGGGCCGCGTCGTCGCCTTCGAGAAGCACCTGCTGTCGATGAAGGACAACAACCAGACGAACAACCTGGAGGCGCTGATCGACGCCGGCATCCGCAGCTTCAAGATCGAGGGCCGCTACAAGGACCTCGGCTACGTGAAGAACATCACCGGCCACTACCGGCGTGAGCTGGATCGCATCATGGAAGGGCGTCCGGCGCATTTGCCACCGCTGCGTGCCGCGTCGTCGGGGAAGACCACCCTCTTCTTCACGCCCGACCCGGACAAGACCTTCCACCGCGGGACGACCGACTATTTCGTGAACGAACGCAAGGTCGATATCGGCGCCTTCGATTCGCCGAAGTTCGTCGGCTTGCCGATCGGCACCGTGACGAAGCTCGGTCCGACCTGGTTCGAGATGGAGGCGACGAATGCCAACGATGCGCTGGCCAACGGCGACGGCCTCAACTACCTGCACAAGCGGGAAGTGTTCGGCGTGCCGGTGAACGTGGCCGAACAGCGTGGCAATGTCTGGCGCATCACGCCCAACGTGGCCATCGCCGACCTGCCCGGCTTCAGGCCCGGCACGGCCATCAACCGCAACGGCGACCATACCTGGGAGCTGCTGCTGACGAAGAAATCGGCGGAGCGCCGTGTCGGCATCGACCTTGCACTGACCGAAACCGCCGACGGCTTCGCGCTGACGCTGACCGACGAGGAAGGCGTCTCCGCAGCGGCGCAACTGGTGATGGAGAAATCGCCGGCGACGAATCCGGAGAAGACCGAAGCGACGCTGCGCGAGAACCTCGCCAAGCTGGGCACGACGCTGTTCGCCGCCCGCCGCATCGACCTCGCGTTGTCGCAGCCGTGGTTCATCCCGGCCTCCGCCATCAACGGCCTGCGCCGCGATGCCGTGGCGGCGCTGGAAGCGGCACGGGCTGCGGCCTACCGGCGCCCGCCCCGCAAGGCGCCGGTCGAACCGCCCGCACCCTACCCCGAGGAATCGCTCTCCTACCTCGCCAACATCTACAACGACAAGGCGCGCGCCTTCTACGCAAAACACGGCGTCAAGCTGATGGATGCGGCCTTCGAGGCGCACGAGGAAGACGGCGAGGTGTCGCTGATGGTGACCAAGCATTGCCTGCGCTTCTCGTTCAACCTCTGCCCGAAGCAGGCCAAGGGCGTCACCGGCGTGCAGGGCACGATACGGGCGGAACCGTTGACGCTGGTCAATGGCAACGAAAAACTCACCTTGCGTTTCGACTGCCGGCCCTGCGAGATGCACGTCGTCGGCAGGATGAAGAAGCACATCATGCAGTCCCCCCCGCCAAGCGTGGTCGTGGCGCCGCTGGTGTTTCACCGGCAGCGGCCGGGGGCGGATTCGTGAAAGCGCATGCCTTGCGGCTTGCGCTTTCGGAGAAGGGGGAAGGGAGAAGGGGGAAGGTTAAACCGCTGCCCACCCTTCGCCCTTCCCCCTTCTCCTTTCCCGTCGACACAACGCGGCGACTAGTAATGCGGCGGGATCTCTTCGCGCAGGCTGGAGGCACCGCCGCCAGGGATGGCCTGCACCTGCCGGCGCAGGTCGTCGAGCTGGCGCTGCAGCACCTCGATCTGTTCCTGCTGGCGAAAGACCGTGTGATTGAGCGTCTCGAGCAGATCGTCGGCATACGCCAGCTTGATCTCGAGTTCGCTGATCCTTGCGTCGACGCGCAAGGCGTTTCCTGATTCCATCGCTTCCATGATTCCGCTCCGATGACGTCTCACCGCCACCACTGGTTCGAAGATGCCCAGGCCATCGCCACCGGCACCCTGCTCTTCGCACTGGCCATCATCCTGTTACGGCAGGCCGGGATCCTGACCGGCGGCACCGCCGGCATCACCTTCCTCGCGCACTATGCCACGGGCCAGCCCTTCGGGCTGCTCTATTTCCTGATCAACATTCCGTTCTACGCGTTCGGACTCAAGGCCATGGGCAAGGCCTTCACGCTCAAGACCTTCTGTGCCGTCGGCCTGCTCTCGCTGTACAGCGAACTGATGCCGCAGTGGATCGTCGTCGAGCGCATCCACCCGCTCTTCGCCGCGATCCTCGGCGGGCTCCTGGCCGGCGCCGGCCTGCTCATGCTGATCCGCCATCAGGCCAGCATCGGCGGTCTCGGCATCCTCGCCATCTACCTGCAGAAGCATCGCGGATGGCGGGCCGGCAACGTGCAGATGATCGCCGACGGCTTCATCGTCGCTGGCGCGCTGATCGTCGTCGACATCGAGAAGGTGGCGCTCTCCATCCTCGGCGCCTTCATGCTGAACCTGGTGCTCAGCATCAACCACCGGCCGGGACGCTACTTCGGTCAGTAGGTCCCGGTGGGGTTCTGCCTTAGCGCTTGTGAAGAAATCGTCGCGAGCGATCTGAGTGCGAGCCTGTCCTGAGCCCCGTCGAAGGGGCGGACGGAGCGCAGCAACGAGACATATCAATCGGATAGGCAAGGCGCGAGCACCGCCCAACGAAGCAATCGGATCGCGCAGTAGATTTATTCACAAGCGCTCAGCCGACCTTGAAGCGGACAACTTCCGCCTGCAACGCCGCTGCCAGCTTTTCGAGTTCTTCCGTCGTCGCGTGGTTTTCCGCGACCGCCGCCGAATTCTGTTCGGCCATCTGGGCGATCGTCTCGACGTTGCGGGCGATCTCGGAACTTGCCGTCGTCTGCTCGCGCAGGGCATCGGAGATTTCCCGCACCACCTCGACCACCTGCACCGCGCCATCACGCACCTGCGCCATCGCTTCGCCGGCGCGCGAGGTCAGCTCGACGCCGGTTTCGACCTTGACGACGCCGGCCTTCATCGCATCCACCGCTGCCCGGGTCTCGCTTTGTATGGAGCCGATCATCTCGGCGATCTGCTGCGTCGATTTGCTGGTTCGCTCGGCCAGCTTGCGCACCTCGTCCGCAACCACCGCGAAGCCGCGCCCCTGCTCGCCGGCGCGCGCTGCCTCGATGGCGGCGTTCAGCGCCAGGAGGTTGGTCTGGTCGGCGATTTCCTTGATCACCTCGACGATCGACGAGATTTCGTCGGAGCGCCGACCGAGTTCCTCGACAGCACTGGCGGAGGAAGTCACCGCCGCGGCGATTTCGCTCATTTCGGCAACCACCTTCTGTACCAGCGCCCCGCCTTCTTCCGACAGCTCGCCGGAGCGCGACGAAATATCGCGGGCATCGCGCGCATTGTTGCTGATGTGGTCGATGCCCACGGTCGTCTGCTCGACGGCGGCCGCCATGCTGGAGGCCGCCTCGCTCTGGCGCTGGCTCGACAACGCGATCTCGCCCGAGGAAGTCGCGGTCCGCTCGGCGGCCGACGAGACCGCATCGGCGTTCTGTCGCACGTTGCGTACCGTGCCGTTCACCGCCGTCGCCATGCGGTTGAAGCTGTCGCCGACCTGCGCCAGTTCATCGTGGCAGCTCAGTTCGATGCGCGCCGTCAGGTCGCCGGAGGCAATGGCATCGGCGCCGTCGGCAAGGCGCCGGATGTTGCCGGTGACCGCGCGGTACATGCCGCCGACGAGATAGGCCGCCAGCGCCAGCACGGCGCCGATCAGGGCGAGCGACAGGTTCATCTGCCCGCGCAGGCGCTCGATGCGCTGGTCGATGAGCAGCTGCAGGGTCGGCAGCAGGGTCTCGAAGGTCTGCCTGTAGCCGATGTCGATGGTCGCCGTGGCTGCGGCATAGTAGTCGGGTGCCGCGGTGCCGTACTGCTGGCCGAGGATGTCGGTACGCACGATCGATGTCAGGCGCTCCACTTCCGAGGTGAGTTTCTTCGCCGATTCGTCGAGCGTCGCGGCAACGCCGGCGTTCTCGCGCTTCGTCTTGGCAAGGTTCCGGCCGTACTGGCCGAGGACGTCGTCGATCGCGGCGAGCGCGACGTTCAGCGTATTGGTCTGCGCCGGCGCGAGTGTCCGGGCCGCCAGCACGCCAGTCCCCGCGGCACGCATGCGGCCGAGCGTTTCGAGCAGCGCTGGCAGGCGAACGAGCGCGGTATCCATGAGGTAGAACGAACCGACCTGCGGATCCTGCGTCAGGCGATAGTGGTCCGCCGTCTCGGTGACGAATACCAGCATCTGTCCGATCAGCTTCGTGTGCGCGGCGATGTTGGCCGAAAGCTCGAGTTTGAGGCCGTTCTCCGCCAGGCGCGACCAGTCCTTCTGGATCGTCTGCCACTCGGGCGACGCGCGCATGGCATCCGGCAGCAGGCTTTCGCTCTTTGCCAGCTGCTCGCCGACCTCACGCGTCTTTTCCGCCTGCGCCGCCGCACTTTCCTGCTTGCCACCCAGCACGGCCGCGGAGAGGCCGCGGTGCTGTTGTACCGTCTGGACGCTCCGCAAGAGTGGCTGCACGACCTTGAGGCCCTGCAGCTCGCTGCGGCTATGCACGATGGCCTCATCGAGGCGCATGTAGAGCATCGCGACCAGGGTGCCGACGGCAATGAGCAGGACGAGGACGACGACAGCGAACTTGCCGGTGAAGCGGAGCCGGTTCATCAGACCGACGGCGGGTGCCAGGAAGAGATCACTCACGGAAAGCCCCCTCATATTTATTGGTGTTATTTGAAAGACACGACCGTGCCCGGCCCTTGTCCCCGGAGTTGCAGGCGCCACCGGAAAAAATCGCGGCGGCGCTCCGATTC
>JAKJEY010000138.1 GCA_022705165.1 Pseudomonadota bacterium | reverse complement strand
GCTCGCGCAGGAATCCAACCCGGCCGGGCTCCCCGCCGGTACCTACTACGTCGTCACCGGTGTCAGCAGCGTCTCGGCGCTGGCCCTGGCGTACCAGGGCGCGGCCAATGCCAGCGGCACGATGGCGTACACCGCCTATGTGCAGGGCCAGGAGGCGGGTGCCGCCAACGTCACGCTCAGCCAGATCTCGGGCAGCCTGACGATCAGCCCGGTCAACGACACGGTGACGATCAGCGCGCCGAATGTCATCGGCAGCGAGGACCAGCGTGTGCCGCTGGCGGTCTCCGTCGCGCTGGCCGACCCGTCGGAAGTGCTTGCCTCGATTACGCTCAGCAACGTGCCGGACGGCGTCCTTGTCTTCACGGGCAACGGTGCGCCGGGGGCGCTGGCGATCAACCTCGGCGGCGGCAACTGGGGCCTGCCGCTGGTCGGCGGCGTGGTGCCGAGCTACATCGCGCTGCAGCCCCCCGTGAACTGGAGTGGCACGATCAGTGGCCTGCAGGTTGGCGTCTGGTCAGGCGAACCCGGCCTCGACCCGGCGCTGACGACGGCCAGCCTCGATGTCACCGTCAACGGGGTCGCCGACGGCATCGGGCTGACACCGACGCTCTCCTTTGGCAACGAAGGGCAGATTGCCGCGCTGAACCTCAACAGCGTCATGCCCGACAGTGACGGCTCGGAGACGGCCACCCTTACGGTGAAGGGCCTCGGTCAGTATGCCGCCTTCCATGCCGGCGGATCGCTGCTGGCGGCGAGCTACGATGCCGTTTCCGACACCTACACGCTGAGTGGCCTCACGCCGGCGCAGGTGACGGGGCTCGGCGTCATCCAGAAGGATGGCAGCTACACGCTGGAAGTCACTGCGCACACCGTCGATTCACCGGGCGCCAGTACCTCGGCCACGGTGACGGCGACCCTGCCGCTCAACATCGCCAGCGTGCCGGCAACCTCCGGCAACGACACGTTGCTCTACGACGGTGCGCCGCTCGACGGGTTGCTCGGCGTCGACACGATCGAACTGCGCCTCGGCGAGAACATCGATTTCGCCACGGCGGTCAATCCGAGCAATATCGAGCGCATCGACCTCATGCCCACGGGCGAGAATCACGCGCTCAGCAACCTGATGCTGCAGGACGTGCTCGACATGACCGGCAGTGGCAAGACGCTGACGATTCTCGGCGACGCCGGCGATACCGTCAGCCTGAAGAACGGTGCCGGCGCCGACCAGTGGACGCAGAACGGGACCGAGACGGTGGGCGCACAGGTCTTCGACGTTTACACCAATGCCGCCGATGCTGCCGTGAAGGTTCTGATCGAGCAGAGCATCCAGCGCAACGTCGACCCCTGATGGAGAACTGGCGGTCATCCGGAAAGGATGGCCGCCAGCTTTGCTTCCGCAGGTGGGGGAGGCCCGGCCTGCCAGAGCGATCTGCTCCCGCGAATTACGCCTGCTGCTTACTCCCTGACTCCCGGCCCCGTCGCGCCGTCGAACCCAACCTCGGCAAGCGCACCAAGCTCCGCCTCGCTCGCCACGCCCTCGGCGATAACCTTCATGCCGATGCCGTGGGCGATCGTCGTCAGCCCCTTGAGGAAGGATTGGTTGCCGATGTTCGCCTCCAGCCCGCGGATGAAGCTGGCATCGATCTTCAGGTAATCGAGACCGAGGTCGTGCAGGCGGCCGATCTCGCTGAACTGGCGGCCGAAGTGCTCGATGCCCATCTGGCAGCCGACATCCTTGAGTTCGAGACAGAGCGCCCGGAAAGCCTCGAAATGCGCCAGCGCGCCGGCCTCCGACACTTCCAGCCAGAGGCGCTGCGTTGCCGGATGACGTCGCAGGAGGGCGTGCAGCGCGTTGCGGAATGCCGGTGACTGGATCGAACTGGCCGAGAGATTGATGGCGAGCCCGCTCAGGTCGGGCTTTGCAGCGAGTTCGGCGAGGCCGAGTTCGACGGCGGCAAGGTCGAGCTGCGGCGTCAGCTTCAGCCGTTCGGCGACGGGCAGGAAGCGGCCGGCCGGCTGCCATTCGCCATCTTCGTCGAACATCAGCCGCAGCGGGCATTCGCGATGCATCAGTCCGCCGGGAAGCGAAATGACCGGGAAGGAGACGAGGCGCACCCAGCGCTGGTCAAGGGCGCGCTGGATCAGCCGGGACCATTCGTCGGCGCTCTTCGGCGCATCGTCGCCCTCGTGCAGGTCGACGATGCGCAGGCCGTTGCGCCCTTCCGCTTCGACGGCCGCAAGGGCGGCATCGACCTGCGCCAGCACAGTCCCGAGTTCGATGCCGCGCGGGAAGCGTCCGCAGGCGAGCCAGGTGGTCTCGGCCTCGGGCAGGAAGCTGGCGGCCTCCTGCGTCAACGCGGCAAGCAGGCCTTCGGCGGCGCCGACCGCATCGGTCATGCCGGGTACGAGAAGTGCGAAATCGGCGCCGTTCAGGCGCGCCGCGACAGCCTGCAGTCGCTGTCCCGCCGCCTCGTCGAGTACCTTGCCGAAGCGGCGCAGCAGTTCGTCGGTGGCCTCGCGGCCGAGCGACTGGTTGATCGTCGCCAGATGCGCCAGGCGGGCGATGAACAGTGTGCCGCCGGTCGCATCATCCGACTGCGTCGCTTCCCGCAGATGGGCCATGAAGTAGCTGCGGTTGGCGAGCCCGGTCAGTGCATCGCAGTTGGCCTCGCGGCGCACGCTTTCCAGGCGTGTAGCCTCCTCGTCGAACATCGCCTTCAGCCGCGTGACCGTCACGTTCATCGCAGTGGCGAGACGCTTCAGTTCGGGAACATCGGGTTCCTCGATGGTGACGAAGCGCCGCTCAGAGATCGCCTGCGCCTGGCCGATCACTGCATTGAGCGGCCGCTTCAGGCGGCGCAGGACGAGTGAGCCGAGATAACCCCCGAGGGCACCGGCCAGCGCCAGCGCGACGATCATGTCGAGCGTGCTTTCCCACAGCGCGCGATAGGCGAAACGGCTGTGGCTGACGAGGCGGACGACACCGACCTGTTGCCAGCCACTCGATATCTGCGCCTCGCCGGGATTCGCCGTGATCGGGAAACGCCTTACGAACCATACGGGTGCGCCAAGGTCTCCGCTGTCGGCAATACGTTCGACGATCAGCCGGCCTTCAGGATCGGTAACGCGGATGAGCTCGTAGTTGCCGCTGTCGAAAAGCGCCGCCGCCGCGAGCTCGATGTCCACGGCATCCGGCTGTTTCTGCGACAGGGCCAGGGCCAGCGCAGTGGCGTTGTCGGCATTTTTCAGCGTCAGCTGCTCGGAGAGATAGGTCCGCGCGGCGAGTGTCGAGGCAAGCAGGCTGCCGGCCAGTGCGAGCAGGGTGCTGATGGCAATGGCGAGCCAGAGTTGTCGGTACATGGACATGGTTCAGTCCTCACGAAAATGGCGGTAGTTCATTCGAATCCTTCGGCGCTGGCGCGACGCATCAGATCGTCCCAGCGCGAGAGCTTGCCGGTGCCGCCCTTCGAGGCCGTGGCGTTGCCGGCGACGCCCGCGAAGATGCCCTGGCTGTTGAAGCTGAAGACCGGCGTCAGATCAGGGCGCTTCGAGGCGGGCTTGATGATCGGATCCAGGTTGTCGAGCACCAGCGGCTCGGCGTTCGGCGAGGGATAATAGGCGAGCACCATGTGTGCCCGTTGTTTGCCGCCCTGGCTCGCCTTGACGTAGATGAGGCGCATCTTGCTCACCGGCACGCCGGCCTGGCGCAGCGTGTAGTACTTGACGATCGAGAAGTCCTCGCAGTCACCGCGGCCGCGGCCGATTGTCTCGAGCGGCGTGGCCCAGTAGTCGCTCTGGTTCCAGATGGTGATGTCTTCGTCGAAGCCGATGTTGCGGTTGAAGAAGTCATTGACCCGGCGGAACTTGTCGGCCTCCGGCAACGAGCGTGTTGCTTCCAGCAGCGCCTGCCAGTCCTTGAGCAGGGTGATGCGCGCCGGGCCGAAACGGGCAATCAGCTGATCCTGCAGGCTGGCAAAATCGAGGGCGGAAGCCGCGACGCTCAAGCCGAGGGCCAGCGCTGCCGTGATCGTACAGAGCAGCTGCCGGGGTGCGTCTGGAGTACGCAGGGGGCGCAAGGTGCGAATTGCCTCGCGATATGGGATATTCGTGATTTTATACACAGCAAAGCCGTGGCCGGATGCCATATAATCCGCGCCCTATGGCCTATAGTGCCCGGACAGAGGAAGCAATGCAAAGAAGAATTCTCAGACTCGGACTGGTCGCCGCCGCATTCTGCGCCGCCGGTATCGCGAGCGCACAGACCGGCGGCGAGCGCAAGTTGCCGCACCGCACGCTGAAGGAGGTCGCGCAGCAGGCCGTGCTCAACAGCCCCGAGGTGCGTGCGCGCTGGCATGCCTTCCAGGAGGCCTCGGAGGAAGTCGGCGTCGTGCGCGGCGGCTTCCTGCCGCGTGTCGATGTCACCGCGGGCAAGGGCAAGGAAAAGCTGGACCAGCCGAGCGCCGGTCTCAACGACAAGGATTACACCCGCCACGGCCATGTCGTCAGCCTCAACCAGATGCTGTTCGACGGCCTCCTGACCTACAACGAGGTGAAGCGTGCCGGTCGTGCCCGCCTCGTCCGCTACTTCGAGTTCCTCGATGCTTCCGAGACTGCCGCGCTGGAAGCTTCGCGCGCCTACTTCGACGTCATTCGTTTCCGCTACCGGGTATTCCTCGCCGAGAAGAACTACATCGAGCACCGGATCGCCTTCGAACAGCTGAAGCGCCGCGCGGAATCCGGTGTCGGCCGCCGCGTCGACGTCGAGCAGGCAGGCAGCCGCCTGGCGCTCGCCGACGTCAATCTGACCACTGAACTCGCCAACCTGCATGACGTGACTGCGCGCTTCACGCGTATTGTCGGCGAGGCGCCACCGGCGGTAGCCTTCCTGCCCGGGCGTCTTTCGCAGGGGCTGCCGGGGTCGATGGACCAGGCCCTGACGACGGCCCTCGAACATAACCCGGCCCTGCGTGCCTCGATCGAGAACAGCGAAGCGGCGGTCTACGATCTCGCGGCGCGGCGTTCGGCGTTCATGCCCAAGCTCGAGCTGCGCGCCCGTGACGACAGCGCCAACAACGTGCTTGGCGTGCCGGGCGACCGTTCGAACAAGGTCGTCGAGGCCGTCGTCACCTACAACCTGTTCAACGGTTTCTCCGACGTCTATCGCAACCGGCAGTATGCAGAGCGCAGGAACATCACGCTCGACCAGCGCGAGAAGGCCTGCCGCGACATGCGCCAGACGCTGTCGATCGCCTTCAACGACATCGGCCGCCTCAACGACCAGCTTTCCTTCATCGGCATCCAGGTCGGCCTCGTCGAGAAGACGCGCGATGCCTATCGCGACCAGTTCAATATCGGCCAGCGGTCGCTGCTCGACCTGCTCGACACGCAGAACGAACTTTTCAATGCCCAGCTGGCGCAGGTGAATGCCGACATCGACCTGGCGCTGGCCTATGTGCGCAGCTACGCCGGCATGGGCCGCCTGCTCGAACAACTCGCGCTCAAGCAGGTCGATCCCGACAACGCTCCCGGTGGCGATGAGTTCACGAAGCCGCAGCTGAACGAGCTGTGCCCGCCGCTGGCGCCGGCAGCCTCCTCGGTCGATCGCGAGAGCCTCAACTACCGGGCGCTCGCCGAGATGAATGCCACCGCCGGCATGGTCGGACGCGGCACGGCGCCCGTACCTGTCGCCGCGCCAGCGGTTACGCCGGCAGCGTCCCCTGTCCCCGTCGAAGTGCCACAGAGCGATGCCGTCGCTGTCGACGCCGATGTCGAGAAGCGGGTGGCTGCCTGGGCCGAGGCCTGGTCGGCA
>JAKJEY010000137.1 GCA_022705165.1 Pseudomonadota bacterium | reverse complement strand
GTCAACCGGGACGATGCTCGGCGGGCCGTCGGTGTTGCCGCTGATGGTGATGGTCAGCACCGCCGTGCTGGCGTCGCCATCCGCATCGGTGATCGTGTAGGTATAGGTCTCGGTCAGCGTCTGCCCCGTCTTCAGGGCATTCACCGCCGGGTTGGCGTTGTCGAGCGTGTAGGTGTAGCTGCCATCGGCATTGAGCTGGAAGCTGCCGTAGCTGAGGGCGACCGTGCCGGCGGTCGGCGTGACGGGGTTGGCGACGACATCGGCGCCGATGTCGTCATTGGGGGTGAAGACGTTACCGATGATGCTGTTCGGTACGGCATCCTCGCCGACGGTATTGCTGTCGTTCAGGGCCTGCGGGACCGAGTCGATGATGTGAATGCCGAGCGTCGTGCTGGCCGTGCCACCGGGGCTGGTCACCGACACTGCGATGTTGTCGATGGTTTCGCTGACGCCCGGCTGGTTCACCGGCCCCTTGAGCGTGTAGCTGTAGCTGAGCACGCCGGTCACCGTGTTGTAGCCGGTGACGGTGAGGAGCCCCTCGCCGGTATCGACCGGATTGGCCGCAAGGTAGGCGGGGTTGCCGAGCTGGGTCGCCGTGAAGGTGATGCCGCCGATGACGACGCTGGCGAGGCCGTCCGGGGCGCTGACGGTAATCGTGCCGGTGGTCGTCTCGCTGGTGTCGCCGCCGCTGAGCAGCCCGCGTTCGCGGACCGTCGCCTGGCCGGGTGCCACGTTGTTGCCGTCATCCGCCGAGATGGTCGGGGCTCCCGGCCCCGTGCCGGCACTGCCACCGACGGGCGGTTCGTCAAACTGATCTCGGTCGGGGCTGCCGAACCGGAAGACCAGAGGATCCACATTCTCGGTAATGCGCAACAGGCGGACGAAGGAGCTGCCGCCGTCGACCCCGCCAGCCTCACCGGCCGCCGTTTCTTCCAGCAATTCGTCGAGCGAACCGCCCTCGTTGATGGCCTTGATGACCCGTTCGAATTCTCCGTTGCCGGCGAGCAGCGCCGCATCGGCGGCGCCCGGCTTCACTTCGGCAGCGACCTCGGCATCGACCGTCAGCTGTTCGCCGCTGCCGACCAGGCGTGTCGTACCATCCTGCAGGGCAAGCTCGACCCGGCCGCCGGCACCCGGAACGATGACGTCACCCTCGCGCACGGGGTCGCCGACTTTCAGGCGGCGGACAGTACCTTCAGGGCTGCGGGCAAAGACTTCGCCCTGGAGGGCGGCTACGCGGGCAATGACGACGGCTTCGGCCATGATGTTCGCTCCGATCGGATTTCTGGATGGAGGAACGATAGCCGGCTGCGGCGGCGGCGCCTACTGTACCGAAGTACAACAGGCTGACATCAAGGCAGGGCACTCAGCGTGAAGATTCGACCCCATTGACGATGAGGGAAAGCTGCAGCCGGTCGCGAGCGCCCAGCTTTTCGAGGATGGCCCCGACGTGCGCCTTGACGGTACGCTCGGTGATCGCCAGTTCGCGAGCGACCTCCTTGTTCGAGGCACCGCGGGCGATGGCATGCGCCACCTCCCGTTCGCGCTCGGTAAGGGTATCGGCCCAGCCGTCGGATGGGTTCGGCGGCAGCAGGCGGGCGGCACCGGCGAGCAGGCGCTGCATCAGCCCTTGCCCGACCCAGAGGCCGCCGTTTCCGACCACCGTCGCTACCTGAGACAGGACTTCCGGTGCCGCGTGGCTGTTGCAGTAACCGGAGGCCCCGGCCGTCAGCGCCGCGAGGGCGTCGTCTTCACCGGGTTCATCGGCAAGAACGATCAGCGGCTGTGCCACACCACGCTGACGCAGGGCGGCGATCTGTCGCGCGGCCTTCTCGCCGGGCGCCACCAGCACCCAGACCAGAACATCGCCGACAAGCGGTTCGGCCGGACGCTGCGCGCGCGCCGCGGGGAAGGCGGTACGCCAGGTATCGCGCAGCCGGCCGTCTGCCGAGAGGAAGAGCTGCTCAGCCATGTCGCTAGCGCTCGCTGAACGCTCGCGACTTGGCACGCAGGACCGGCTTCATCAGGTAGGTGAGCACGCTCTTTTCGCCGGTGACGATCTCGACGTCGGCGATCATGCCGGGAATGATCGGCAGATCCTTGCCGAGCGTCGCCTTGTTGGTGCGCACGCGGACGGTGTAGAAGGCATTGCCCTTCTCATCAGTGACGGTGTCGGCGCCGATATGCTCCAGAACGCCGTCAAGGCCGCCGTAGATCGAGAAATCGTAGGCAGTAAACTTTACGACAGCCTTCTGCCCGGGACGCAGGAAGGCGATGTCACGCGGCTGGACCTTGGCTTCGAGGAGCAGGTTGTCTTCCAGCGGAACAATCTCGACGACGTCCTTGCCGGGCTGGATGACCCCTCCGACGGTGGTCACCAGAAGGCGCTTGACGGTTCCCTTGACCGGCGAGCGAAGGACCGAACGCTTGACCTTGTCGGAAAGCGCAATGCTGCCCTCGGAAAGACTGTTCAGTTTGGCCATCGTTTCCGCCAGTTCCTTGCCGGAGTCGTTGCGGAAGGCGAGCTCGACCTCCTGAATCTTGCGGTTGGCCTCGGTGATTGCCGCCTGCACACGGCCGATCTGCGCCGAAGTCATGTCGCGATCGCCGCGGAAGCGGGCGACATCCCGCTCGAGACGAAGCAACTCGACTTCGGAAACGGCACCGGAGTTGATGAGCGGCTTGGTGACGGTCAGCTCCTTGGAAGTCAGCTCGAAGGCACGCGCGGCATTCTCGTACTTGGCGCGCAGCTCGTTCAGTTCCTGCTGGCGCTGCGCCAGCTGCTGCCGGGCGATCGAGACCTGCGCATCGAGCTCCTCACGCCGGGACTCGTAAAGCCGGCGCTCCTCGTCGGCGGTTTTTGGGTCTTCCTTGAGGACGTCGGCCGGCATCTCGAGCGGCTTGCCTTCGCTCAGCGCGCGCAGGCGGGCCGCCTTCGCGGCGAGCGCAAGGTACTGCACGCGGCTTTCCTTGACCGAGGAAACGAAACGCGTTTCGTCGATCCTGAGCAGCATCTGCTCGGGCTGCACGATCTCGCCTTCGCGGACAAGGATTTCCGAGACGAAACCGCCGTCGAGGCTCTGCAAAACCTGGACCTGCCGCGAGGGAATGACCTTGCCTTCGCCGCGCGTCACCTCATCGACCTGGGCGACGGCTGCCCACATCACGAAGAGGGCAAAGGCGATGCCGATCGACTTGAGCAGGACGCGGGCACGCAGCGGCTCCTGGTGCAGGATGGCGTAATCGGCATCGGCCTCGAAGCCTCGGTGCTCACGCTCCTTTTCGGCCGTCTCCATGCTGGCTACCCAGCGATCGAAGTGCGGCTGCAGCGGGATACGGACCTTCTCGAGCCAGGTCACGAGACGCTGGCCGGCGGCGATCAGACGGGGGTTGAGGTCGCTCATTGCGTCACTGGCCCTTCCCCACCTTGCCGGACTGCAGGGCATCGATGACCTGCTCGCGCGGGCCGTCGGCCACGATGCGGCCCTCGTCGACGACGATGATGCGGTCGGCAAGTTCGATCAGGCTGGTGCGATGCGTGACGATGATCATCGTCTTGTGCGCCGCATACTGCCTGATGCGCTGCTTGAACTGATGCTCGGTCGAGAAATCCATGGCGCTCGTCGGCTCGTCGAGCAGGAGCAGCGGTGGATCCATGAGCACGGCACGGGCAATCGCGACTTCCTGCCTCTGGCCGCCGGAAAGCGATTCGCCGCGCTCGCCGATCAGCATATCGAAGCCCTGCGGATGACGATTGACGAACTGGGTAAGGCCGGCAACCTCGGCAGCCTGGACGATCGCGGAATCGTCGGCATAGGGTGCCCCGATGCTGATGTTCTCGCGCAGGCTGCCATAGAAGAGGATGCACTCCTGGCCGACAAAACCGATATTGCGGCGGATGTCTGCCGGGTCAAGCTGGCGCAGGTCGATACCGTCGAGGCGCACCGCGCCCTCGGTCGGTTTGTAGAGACCGAGGATCAGCTTCTGCAGCGTCGTCTTTCCGGACCCGGTACGCCCGATGACGACGACCTTCTCGCCGGCACGGATGCGGAACGAGACGTTTCTGAGCGCCGGCTCGGCCTGTCCGGGATAGGAGAAGGAGACATCACGGAACTCGATCTCGCCCGAGAGTTCCGGACGATGGATGAATTCGTCGTCACCGCGCTCCACCGGGTTGGTCATCATCTTCTCAAGCGACTCGAGTGCGGTGCGGGCATTCTGGTACTGCATCAGCAGCCCGACGACCTGACCGAGTGGCGTGATCGCACGCCCGCCGAGCATGGTCACCGCGATGAGGCCGCCCATGCTGAGATCACCGGCATGGATGAGATAGACGCCACCGATGATGAGCAGGACGTTGACTGACTGCTGGATCGCCGCCGCTCCGTTCATCGCCGAGGCCGACAACAGGCGGGTCTGGGCGTTGATGCGCGCCAGGAAGGCGGTCGTACTCTCCCATTTCTTCTGGACTGTACCCTCGGCGCACTGGGTCTTGATCGTCTCGAGCGCCGTCAGGCTTTCGATCAGCGCGCCATTGCGCATGGCCGCGGCGCGATAACTGGTCTCAGCGAGCTCGTGCATCTTGTGCTGCACGACGTAGGCGTAAATGAGGCCGATCACGAGCGCGACCAGCGGAATGAGCGCCAGCGGCCACGAGATCCAGATGATGACAAGGATGAAGATGAGCGCGAACGGCAGATCGATGAGCGCCGATACGGTCGCCGACGCGATGAAGTCACGGACCGATTCGAAGGCCCGCAGGTTCGAGGCGAAGGAGCCGACGGAGGCCGGCTTACCCTCCATGCGCATGCCGAGCACGCGCTCCATTATGGACGAGGAAAGCTGCACGTCGATGCGCGCGCCGGCGAGATCGATGAAATGTCCGCGCAGCAGACGAACGCCGAAGTCCATGCCGATGATGAGCAGCACGCCGAGGGCCATCATCCACAGCGTATCGACGGCATTGTTCGGCACCACGCGGTCGTAAACGTTCATCGTGAACAGCGGCATGACCAGGGCGAAGACGTTGATCAGCAACGCTGCTGCCACGACATCGCGATAGACGGGCCACTGTTCGGCCAGGGTTCCCCAGAACCAGTGGCGCAGCTGGACCTTGCCGACCTCGGGTGCGCGCGCATCGAAGGTGAAGCGGGGGCGGCAGAAGATGGCGATGCCGAGATAGCGGGCCTGCAGCTCCTCGCGCCCCAGTCGGATCTCCCCCTGCCCGGATTCCGGAAAGAGGAGGCGGGCCGAGGCAGCAGCGCCCTCGCCCTCCCAGCCGAGGAGGATGCAGGCCTCATCTCCGTGAAGGAGCAGGATGGCAGGCAGCAACGCATTGTCGATGCGCTCGAGCGGGCGCCGGACGATCTTGGATGCGAAGCCGGCCCTTGCGGCAGAACGCGCAAAAAGCGAGGGTGTGAGGCAGCCTTTCTCGAGTGGAATCCCCGCCGTCAGCGCGGCTCGCGTGCTCGGCCGGGCATGGAGTCGCGTCATTTCCACCAGGCACCCGAGCAGCGGGTCATGGTGCAGCAGATCTTCCCTCAGGCCGGTTATGGCGGCGGATGCAGGCGAATCGGACATGGTGCTTTCAGAGTGGTGAAGCGTCGCAGAAATGCCGACGTTTTTCCGATGCGGCCATTTAACTACAGCAAAGATGCGGCTGCCAAGGCATTAATTCACGTCATGCCGCTCAGCTACGGGACTTTCCGGTTATCCGCGGCAGTCACATTCATGAAACCTTTGTCGCTTTGCCGAGTCCACTCCAGTTCTCCATGTTGCATTGCGATACGCTAGAATTTCCCTTTTGAAGC
>JAKJEY010000136.1 GCA_022705165.1 Pseudomonadota bacterium | reverse complement strand
CCGCCGCCAGGATGCGCCCCAGCCGCTGGCGTTCGTCGGGAGCGGCTTCATGGACGGCCGATTCGACTTGTGCCTGCAGCGCCGCGATCGGGGTGCGCAACTGGTGCGCCGCTTCGGATACGAAATGCCGCTGCGTTTCGATCGACTCTCCAAGCCGGACAAGCAGTTCATTGATTTCGTCGAGCACCGGCTGCAACTCGCGCGGCGCGCTCTGGACGTCGATCGGGCTCAGATCGGTTGGCGAGCGCAGGGCCAGTTGCTGGCGCAGTTCGTCGAGCGGCGCCAGGACCGTGCGCAGGCCTACCCAGATGAAAATGAAGGAGCCGGAGAGCAGTGCGATGCCGGGAAGCAGCATGCTGGTAACGAACCCCCGGATCATGCTGTCCCGCTTGACCAGCGTTGCGGCAACGAGAATCGTTGCCCCCTCGTCGGCGCCAAGAGCCACGACGCGTACCGGGTGCGTCCCGACGCGTCGATCGTAAAAAACCTCGCTGCCGGTCACAGGGAGCGTTGCCGGCAGTGGCAATACTTCCGATCCCGCAATCCTGCGGCCGTCCCGCGATTGAATCCGGAAATAAACGCGATCGGCCGGTTCAACGAGCAATACGCGCTGGGCGTGCGATGGCAACTCGCTCGGAATCACTCCCGGCGTCTGGATCATCTGCTCCTCGACCTCGGTCGCCGCGTCGAGCAGGCCCCGATCGTAAGCGTCACGGGTGGCGCTGACCCCGATCGTGTAGGCGGCAAGTCCACCTGCCACCAGGAGCAACAGGGCGCCCGGCACCGCCCAGAGCAGCAGTCGTTGCCGGAGGCTGGATCGCCGCTGTGGCGATGTCGAAAATATCATTGGTCGTCCAGGTAATAGCCCAGGCCGCGCACGGTGCGGATGGCGACACCCGAAGATTCGAGCTTGGCACGCAGCCGCGATACGAATACCTCGACGGCATTCGGGCTGCCATCCGATCCTGACTGGTAGAGCGCCTGAACGATTTCTTCCTTGCTGACGACACGTTTGGCATGGGCAGCCAGCAACGAGAGAATCGACCATTCTCGTGCGGTCAGTTCAATCGGCGTGCCGTTCACTTCCGCACGTTGCGAGACCAGGTCGAGGCGAAGCTGTCCGACGTTGATCTGCGGTGTGCCTTCACTGGTGCGGCGGCGCCCGAGTGCGCGGATACGCGCTTCCAGTTCGGCCATGGCGACCGGCTTTACAAGGTAATCGTCTGCACCGATATCGAGCAGCCGGACCCGTTCGTCGAGTGCATCGCGGGCCGAAACGACAAGCACCGGCGTCTTGTTGCCCCGATTGCGGAGGCGCCTGAGAACGTCGCTGCCGTCGATGCCGGGGAGCCCGAGATCGAGAATCGCGACATCGTAGTCCGCCGCTTGCAGGCAAACGTCCGCCTGGTGGCCGTTGAATGCCTGCTGGACGCTGTGTCCGGCGTGGGAGAGGGCGTTGGCGATGCCGTCCGCGAGAAGCGGGTCGTCTTCGATCAGCAGCAAATGCATGGCGATGTCGTGGTGGCCCAAATGGTCCGGCAACGATACCTTTTTCAGCAATGCCGGCATAGTGCCGGCAACATTGCGCCGATATCCGGTCGCAGCCAGCGGTGTCCGGAGCGGTCGTTACGGTGCTTCGTGCGCTAGAATTCCGACTTTCCCCCATTTGAATCTTTCCACTCTCGCCCGTGCATCGCGGGCGATCAGAAAGACCGGTACCTGGAGTCAGGCATGAAAGACCGTTTGGTAATTTTCGATACCACCCTGCGCGACGGCGAGCAGAGCCCCGGCGCCTCGATGACCAAGGAAGAGAAGATCCGCGTTGCCCGGCAACTCGAGCGCATGAAGGTCGACGTGATCGAGGCCGGCTTTGCCGCTGCTTCCCCCGGTGATTTCGATGCGATCCACGCCATCGCCGAGGCGATCAAGGACTCGACCGTCTGTTCGCTGGCGCGTGCCAACGAGAACGACATCGGCCGTGCCGGCGAGGCCATCCGGCCGGCAAGATCCGGTCGCATCCATACATTCATCGCTACCAGCCCGATCCACATGGAGAAAAAGCTGCGCATGACGCCCGATCAGGTCGTCGAGCAGGCCGTGAAGGCGATCGGCTGGGCGCGTAACTACACCGACAACGTCGAGTTTTCGGCCGAGGACGCAGGACGCTCCGAACTGGATTTCCTGTGCCGCATCTTCGAGCAGGTCATCAAGGCCGGTGCCACGACGATCAACGTGCCGGATACCGTCGGTTACAACCTGCCCGGCCAGTTCGCCGAGACGATCAAGCAGCTGATCGCCCGCGTGCCGAATTCGGACAAGGTGGTGTGGTCGGTGCATTGCCACAACGACCTTGGCCTTGCCGTCGCCAACTCGCTGGCCGCCGTGCTCGCTGGGGCGCGTCAGGTCGAGTGCACGATCAACGGCCTCGGCGAACGTGCCGGCAATGCCTCGCTGGAAGAGATCGTCATGGCGGTGCGCACGCGCGCCGACGTCTTCCCGGTCGAGACCGGCATCGATGCGACGCAGATCGTGCCGGCCTCGAAACTGGTGTCCCAGATCACCGGCTACCCGGTGCAGCCGAACAAGGCGGTGGTCGGCGCCAATGCCTTTGCGCACGAATCCGGGATTCATCAGGACGGCGTGCTCAAGCATCGCGAAACCTACGAGATCATGCGTGCCGAAGATGTCGGCTGGGCACAGAACAAGCTGGTGCTCGGCAAGCACTCCGGTCGCAACGCGTTCAAGACGCGCCTCGCCGAGCTGGGCATCGAACTCGCCAGCGACGAAGCGCTGAATGCCGCCTTCGCCCGCTTCAAGGAGCTTGCCGACAAGAAGCATGAAATCTTCGACGAAGACCTGCAGGCGCTGGTTTCGGACGAGACGGTGACGCCCGAGGACGAGCACTACAAGCTGGTGTATTCGCGCGTCTGCTCGGAAACCGGTGAAACGCCGCAGGCGGCGGTCACCCTGACGCTGGGCGGCGTCGAGCACAAGGCAGGTGCCTTCGGTGGCGGCCCGGTGGATGCCACGTTCAAGGCCATCGAGACGGTCGCGAAGAGCGGTTCGGAGCTGCTGCTCTACTCGGTCAATGCGATCACGACCGGAACCGATGCGCAGGGCGAGGTGACCGTGCGGCTCTCGCACGGCGGCCGAATCGTAAACGGTAACGGCGCCGACACGGATATCGTCATCGCCTCGGCGAAGGCTTACCTGAATGCCCTGAACAAGCTGCATTCGTCCGGCGACAAGGTGAAGGCACAGGGCGACGTCTGAGCACCAGACGCCCCGGGGAAACCACGAAGCCGCGGCATCTGCCGCGGCTTTTTCATTGGGGCCGCGTCTGGCGCAGGAAGGTGACGGCGGCGGCGAAGAAGGAAACGGCGAGCCCGATTTCCGCGATCGCCAGCCACTGGCCGATGCCGTGATCCGAGGTCGACCGCACGAGCCCCTCGGCGAAGTAGAGCAGGATCAACAGCGAACTCCACTTGTAGGTGTAGCGTTTGCCGTGCAGGATGCCGAACAGCGCCGCCAGCAGCGGCAGCACCTTGAAGACGAGTGCCGAGCCGCCCGGCTGGATCGGTGCCAGCCGCAGTTCCCAGGCAATACCCAGGAAGATCAGTGCGATCAGGCTGGCGCAGGCAGCCAGATAGGCAAGGCGGGTTGTCATGCGGCGAAGGCTTCCGTGGGATCGCGGTGGTTCGGGTCGGGCGCCCGTGCCGGAAAGCATTGGCTGAGGGGGGGAACGAGAAGGCCCGACATCGCGCTATTATACCGGCCCTATGCCGAATACCCGTCCCAACGGCCGCTCCGGTCGCCCGCGTCTGCGCCGCATTGCCGCGCCGCTGCTCTTTCGGGCAATGCGCCGATTCATGTCGGACGATTTCGACCAGATCACGGCAAGCCTCGCCTTCACGACGCTGCTGTCGCTGGTCCCGATGGTGGCCCTCGTGCTGGCCATCGTTTCGGCACTGCCATCCTTCTTCGCCTTCATCGAAAACGCGGACCGGATGATCGTGAACAATCTACTTCCGCCGGGTTCCGCGGGCATCATCTCGACGAAGGTCATGCAGTATTCGCGACGGGCGGCCGAAGTCAGCTGGCTGGGCGTCGGCTTCCTCGTCGTCACCGCGATCCTGCTGCTGAATACCATCGAGCGCGCGTTCAATCATGTCTGGCGCGTTCGTGAGCCGCGTCCGGTCTGGCGCCGCGTGCTGCTCTATGTCGTCGTGATTGCCGTGTGGCCGCTGCTGATCGGCAGCCTCGCTGCCGGCGTTTCCTACGGCGTAACTTCTTCGCTCGGTCTGGTCGGAGAGATGCCCTGGTTGCGGGCGAAGATGCTCAGGGTGTTTTCGATCGGGATGCTGGCGCTCTTTTTCTCGTGGCTCTACTACGCCGTTCCCAACGCGGCCGTGCGCTGGCGCGATGCATGGATCGCCGGCCTGGCTTCGGCGCTGGGATTCGTCCTGCTGCAGAATGCCTTCGAGTGGTATCTCGCCTATTTCCCTTCCTACAAGGCGATCTATGGCGCATTTGCAGTGGTGCCGATCTTCCTGCTCTGGGTCTATCTGTCCTGGGCCCTGGTGCTGCTGGGGGCCCTGATCGCACATTTCCTGCCTGAATTCGAGCATGGCGGCGGACGGGCCCGCCGCCGGCGTGGCGGTGACTAGGACAGCGGGCGCGGCTCGAAAGCGAAGACTTCGATATTGGCGGTCTGCTCGTCGAGATGCGTGGCGACTACTTCGCGCAGTTCGAGGTTTTCCTTCTCGATCATGAGAACCATGCGTTCGGCGCCTGCGTGTGTCGTACCGGTTGGTGCCACCAGCATTTCTGCAGGACGCAGTGGCGGCAGTTCCGGCAATACGAGCACCGGTTGCTGAATGCCGCTGCCGTTCATGGCCCGCGACGTGCAGGCGAGGATTGCGGGGGTCGCCCGCGTGGCGAGGACCTGCAGACCGATTTCCAGGTGTTCCGGATTTTCCGAAAGGGCCCAGCGCACGATGCAGATCTGCCAGTCGGCGACGTTTTCGGTCCGCAGCGCCACGATGTCGCCCGGCGTCACCCGGTTGGTCTTCCCGGTGACGTGCATCAGCGCGTAACCATCCGGGCTTTCGTTGGTGACCATCCAGCTCGTCAGTTCGCCGGCCTGTGTTTCGTCGTCGTGGAAAAGCTGCCAGAGCGCCTGCAGCCCGATACAGAGGACTGCCCGGTAGTTTTGCCGGCGGCGGGTGAAGCGGCGTTTGCCGGAATGCCCCCAATACAGCGCCAGTCGGCGCAGGATGCCCTGTACCGACGGGGCGATGAAATCGTCCGGAAGATCGATATCACGCGGCGCAGCCCCGGCGTCGAGGGCTGCGAGCTGTTCCTCGGCCAGTTGAGCGATCCGTTCGCAATTCAGGCACATCGCCCCCGCCGGTGGCGGTCTCCGCGCGGCAGCGACAGGGGGCTGGTCGCGCTCCGGGTCGATATGGAAGATGCCTGCATCGCTCATCCCCTCCGTCGCCGCGATCAGGCTGACGCGGGAGCCGAAGCGCAGGATGTAATCGACGACCAGGTCGATTTCCCGCGAGGTGAATGATGCCGGTTGTGCGCTGGCGAGCAGCAGCGCCCGCTGGTAGACTTCCCGCGGCGAACTGCCGGCACCGCGCGCCGGCTGTTCGGTGACGCCGGCTTCGTTCGCCATGCGGTAGGCGCGATGCATCAGCAACCAGACGCCGGGTGCGGCTGGAGATGCCGAGTAATTGCTGATCAGCAGATGGCTGGACAGCGCGTCGAGGGCTCGCCAGAGCGTCAGTTCGGGCGGGCGGCGCAAGCCCTTGATGAGATGCGCGTCAAGGTCGCCGAATGTATTCAGGTAATCCTCGGCAACCATCAGC
>JAKJEY010000135.1 GCA_022705165.1 Pseudomonadota bacterium | reverse complement strand
GCGCCTCACCGCGCACGTACGATGCGAACGGCAACACGACCGCAATGACCGGCCACACCTTGAGCTACAACGACCGCAATCGCCTGAGCGGCATCGACCTCGGCGCGGACGACGTCTCCTACCTGCACAACGCCCGCGGCGAACGCGTGCGCAAACTGCTCGATCCCGGCTCGGGCCCGGACGAAACGACAACGTACGCCTTCAGTGAATCCGGCCAACTGCTGATGGAAAAACACGTCATCACCGGCGGCGCGACGACCACGACCGAAATCATTTGGCTGGACAATCTGCCGATCGGCTTGCTGCGCAATAACGTCCTCTACTACATCGAACCCGACCACCTCGGCACCCCGAGACAGGTCGTCCACCCCGGCGACAACGAAGCGATCTGGCACTGGGCGTTGGTGAACGACCCGTTCGGCGAGGGTGCTGCGGATACCGATCCCGACAGCGATAGCGCGCACTTCACCCTCAATCTGCGCTTTCCAGGGCAGCTGCACGATGCCGAGACGGGGCTGCACTACAACTACTTCCGGGACTATGAGTCGGCGACTGGGAAGTACATCGAGAGTGACCCAATTGGATTTGGAGGAGGCCCGTCAACATACGCCTACGCGCAAAGCAACTCGCTGCGCTTCGTGGATTCGCTTGGCCTCTACTGCAAGACCACTGTTGAATGTGCTTGTGAGAAGGATCCTAAGAATTGCGTATTTCCACCACCGCCATCTCCAAAAAAGCCTGACATGGGAGCCGCAGCGGCGGCCGCAGCGGCAGCGGCTGCCACAACCACAACATCACAAACCGAAGACTGCCCCACGTGTGCGAAGGCATACCCCACGTATGACTTGTGCATGGAGATCTCTATGTACTACCCGTACCTCTCAGAGTCAGCCGTAATGAGCGAGTTCCCGCCAGGAGCGCATGGCGTCTCCGCTACCGCAGATAAGGGCATGTGCGCGAACAAAGGAATCCACAAGCGCGTTCGCTTGGGAAAACACAATTACCTTGGTTCCATCTACTCTTGTACGTGCTGCAGCATGATCGGGAACAAACCTATGCTCGTGGAACGTTGGGGTACCAATGTCTACCAATGAATACCTAGAAGTGTTTGAATCGGAAGTAAGAGCATTGCTGCCTAGTGTTGAACGGGTGTGGATAAGGGCCGCAAACAACAGAATTGACCTGTCTTTTCGGAATTCGAAAGACCTGATTTCCGCCGTGGCCGCGGCAACTGGTGCTGGCATTGCCACGTCTATCTATCACGCATTGGGTGTTAATAGATCGAGGCGACAGACAAGGTCTTGCTTCTTGGTCTTCCATCTCTCAAATCTCTGCATGGATGAATCCCTGACGTATTTCTTGTACGAGTTGATAATATATAAGGCATCCATAGGGGCGATTTCCAAAAGCGAATCCGAGCTAAGAAAGAGACGCATTCAAAAATTTGAGGGCACATTGCAATAACAATCGTGCAATTTCTGACAACAAGCTTGCAGTGGCGGAGCCGGCATTACCTACACCTACGACGACCTCTATCGCCTGACCGGCGTCGACTCGCTGACGCCGGCGGCGCTGTTCGACTTCACCTATGACGACACCGGCAATCGATTGAGCAAGTCGGTCAATGGCGGCAGCGCGGTCAGCTACACGATCGACACCGACTCGCATCATCTCGAGGCGGTCGGCGCCTCACCGCGCACGTACGATGCGAACGGCAACACCACGGCCAAGTCCGGCCACACGCTCGCCTACGACGACCGCAATCGACTGAGTGACATTGACCTCGGTGCCGACGACCTGGCCTTCGAATACAACGCCCGCGGCGAACGCGTCGAAAAGCTCTTCACGCCGAATGGCGCTGCAGTGCAGACCACGACCTACGTCTACGACGAAATCGGTCGGCTGCTCGTCGAGAAACACGTCATTACCGGCGGCGCATCGACGCTCACCGAAATCGTCTGGCTAGACGACTTGCCGGTCGGTCTCTTGCGCAACAACGTCCTCTATTACATCGAACCCGACCACCTCGGCACGCCGAGACAAGTCATCCACCCCGGCGACAACGAAGCGATCTGGCGATGGTCACTGCTCGGCGACCCGTTCGGCGAAGTCGCTGCGGATACCGATCCCGACAGCGATAGCGCGCACTTCACCTTCAACCTGCGATTCCCGGGCCAAGTGCTCGATGCGGAGTCGGGGCTGCATTACAACTACTTCCGCGACTATGAACCCGGAATTGGTCGTTACGTGCAGAGCGATCCGATTGGACTGTATGCGGGATTGAGCACGTATTCATACGTCTCCAGTCGTCCGACCAAATGGTCTGATCGATTTGGCCTGGAAGTGCTCATGTGCCGCGACCCCGCGTTCGGCGGTGATATCCCCGGCGCTGAGCACCATTGGGTACTCACGGACAGCAAGGAAGTTGGACTATGCGCGGACGACTCCACGCCCAATCCTCTCGACGCTGCACCGTGTGACCACTCTGGTCGACATGAAGATGAGGGAGCGGTGTGCGAGGTCATTCCTGACGTGGACGAACCCTGCGTCGATACCTTGTTGGACCCGGGAAATCCGTTCGGATGGTGGGTGCCCTTCTGGAACGACTGCAAAGACTACGCGGAATTCATCATCGGCTCATGCCCTGCTCCGGAACCTCCGAAACCCGAGCCCACGCCTGCCTGTGATGCACTTTGCTCCAATTTATCTCTGTAGAGGCATTTCCATGCGTGTCGTCTTCGTACTCGCCTTGCTCGCAGGCTTCTACTTTCTCGCGCTAGCTGCGTGGGCTTCGCATGTCTGCAGATGCACCGACAACAACATCATCACCACGATCCTCTTCTCAGGAGGTGGCTTCGTCCTCGCTGCAAGTGCTGCCATCTACCGGCGGCGCAGGAACAAACGTGCGGGACGCGACTAGAAATCTGATCCTACGATCTCGTTCAAAAATACCCTGCGCGGGGTTTTGTTCTATCGGCTGGCCTGGTCGAGCATGGAATCGAGGACTTCGGAGATGACGCCTTTCGTGTGGACTGTCGACAAGTCAGTCTTGACCAAATTCGACCATGCGCTGTTCTTCACGGTGCCACACCGGTCGGCGCCTCGGCAGGGATGATCGGTCGCGCCCCTCACGCCACGCTGACATCCGTTCGTGAAAATGAGAGCCTTCACATCAGTGAAGAAGACCGAACGAACACGCATGACTCCGGATCCGACTCCACCGCCGCGCCGCCGCTTCGATCGCTGGATCGTCGATGCAGCCAAGGCCTTTGCGCGATGGTTCGACACCGACACCGCGGCCGACACCGATGCCGGGGCGGATGCCTACCGCATCGACTGGGTGCGCGTGATCCCGTTCATCGGCCTGCACGTGGCCGCCCTGGTCGGCCTCTGGTTCGTCGGCTTCTCGTGGTTCGCTTTCTGGACGGCGCTGGCGCTGTACGCCGTGCGCATGTTCGCGATCACCGGCTTCTACCACCGATATTTCTCGCACAAGACCTTCAAGACCTCGCGCCCGGTGCAGTTCCTGTTCGCGCTCGTCGGCGCCGCCAGCGTGCAACGCGGGCCGCTGTGGTGGGCGGCGCATCATCGCAACCACCACCGTCATTCCGACACCGAACTCGACGTGCATTCGCCGGTCACGAAGTCGTTCTTCGTCAGCCACATGGGCTGGTTCCTGACCAAGGCCGGCTTCCGCACCGACCGCAACGTGATCAAGGACCTCATGCAGTTCCCCGAACTGCGCCTGCTCGACCGCTTCGACGTGTTCGTGCCTGTGGCCCTCGCGGTCGCGCTGTTCCTGCTCGGCGGCTGGCTGGAAACACATCGCCCCGACTACGGCACCAGTGCCGCGCAGCTGCTGATCTGGGGCTTCTTCGTCTCGACCGTGGTGTTGTTCCATGCGACGGTGACGATCAACTCGTTCGCGCACCGCTTCGGCTCGCGTCGCTACAAGACCCGCGATGACAGCCGCAACAACTGGCTGCTGGCGCTGATCACCTTCGGCGAGGGCTGGCACAACAACCACCATCATTTCCCGGGCTCGGCGCGCAACGGCTTCTTCTGGTGGGAATACGACCTCACCTTCTACCTGCTCAAGCTGATGAGCTGGTGCCGGCTGGTCTGGGACCTGAAGCCAGTGCCACCGCAACTGAAGTACGCCCGATGAAGATCGCCGTCGTCGGTTCCGGCATCAGCGGCCTGGGCGCCGCGTGGCTGCTGTCGCGCGAACACGAGGTGACCGTGTTCGAGTCGAACGATTACGTCGGCGGCCACACCCACACGCACGACATCACGCTCGGCGATCGACACTATCGCGTCGACACCGGTTTCATCGTCTGCAACCCGGACCACTATCCGCACTTCTTCCGGATGCTCGGCGAACTCGGTGTCGAGACCCAGGACACGACGATGAGTTTCGCCGTGCGCCACGAACGCAGCGGCCTCGAATACAACGCCACCGATCTCGACCGCCTGTTCGTGCAGCGTCGCAACCTGCTCTCGCCGCGCTTCTGGTCGATGGTGCGCGGCATCCTGAAGTTCTATCGCGAAGCCCCGGCCCTGCTCGACCTCCCCGACCAGGGCCCGGACCTCGGCGACTATCTCGATATGAACGGCTACAGCGCCGCCTTCCGCGACGACCATCTGGTGCCGATGGCCTCGGCGCTGTGGTCCAGCCCGAGCGCGCAGATCCTGAAGTTCCCGGCCAAGTACCTGGTCGCCTTCATGGCCAACCACCAGATGATGGTGACCGGCGACCGCAAGCCCTGGCGCGTCGTGCGTGGCGGCTCGAACAGCTACGTTCGCGCCATGCTCGCGAACGCGGCGTTCACGGTGCGCACGAACACGCCGGTGCGTTCGGTGCGGCGCGATGAACACGGCGTCGACGTGCAGATCGCGGGGGGCAGCGAACGCTTCGACCAGATCGTCTTCGCCTGCCACAGTGACCAGGCGCTGGCTTTGCTGGCTGATGCGAGCGAGCGCGAACGCGAGATCCTCGGCGCCATCACCTTCCAGGACAACGACACCGTCCTGCATACCGATGTGCGCCTGCTGCCGAAGCGCCGCAAAGCCTGGGCGGCGTGGAATGCCTTGATCCTCGACGACGACCGTGACCAGTGCACCGTCACCTACGACATGAACCAGTTGCAGGGCATCGCTGCGCCAGAGAACTTCTGCGTGACGCTGAACTGCACGGATCGCATCGATCCGGCGAAGATCCTGAAACGACTGCGCTACCAGCACCCGATCTACACGCGCGAATCGGTCGCGGCCCAGGCGCGCCGCGGCGAAATCAGCGGCCACCGCCGCACCTGGTATGCCGGCGCGTACTGGGGCTGGGGCTTCCATGAGGACGGCATGCGCAGTGCCGTCGATGTCGCACGCGCACTCGGCCTCCGCTGGGGATGAGCGGCGAATTCGCCAGCGCGATCTACCACGGCCACGTGCGCCATCGCCGCCATGCGCCGCACGCGCACGCGTTCACCTACCCGGTCGCGTACCTGTACCTCGATCTGGACGAAGTCGACGCGGTGATGGCGCTGTCGCCGTTCTGGTCGAGCAGGCGTCGCAACCTCGCCGAATTCCGTCGCAGCGACTACCACGGCGATCCGGCGAAGCCGCTCATCGAGGCCGTGCGCGACACCGTGGCCGAACACATCGGGCGTCGCCCCGACGGTCCGATCCGACTGCTCGCGCACGCACGCTACTTCGGCCACTGCTTCAACCCGGTGAGTTTCTACTACTGCTACGCACGTGACGGCGTGACCCTGGACTGCATCCTCGCCGAAATCACCAACACGCCCTGGAAGGAGCGTCATAGCTACGTGCTGCCGGCCAGCGCGGCGGCGCGTCATGGCAGCGCCCTGCATTTCCAGTTCGACAAGCGTTTCCATGTCTCGCCCTTCCTGCCGATGCAGCGTCGCTACGACTGGCGCTTCCAGGCACCGGACGACCACCTGCGCGTGCACATGGACGTGAACCATGACGCCGGCCGCGAC
>JAKJEY010000134.1 GCA_022705165.1 Pseudomonadota bacterium | reverse complement strand
CCGCCACTACGCATCGTCCGTTTTTCCGGCGTGGCTTTCACCGAAGGGGTTGAGGAACACGTCGTGGACGGCGTGGTCGTCCGCGTAACCGGCATCGCCAAGACCGTCGCCGATTGCTTCAAGTACCGCAACAAGATCGGTCTTGACGTTGCCCTGGAAGGTCTGCGCGAGGCCTGGCACGAGAAGCGAATGACCAGTGACGAAATCTGGCGCTACGCCAAGGTCTGCCGCGTCGCCAACGTCATGCGCCCCTATCTGGATAGCCTGACATGAGAGCCCGCAATATTGGCGCGTCCGTTCGTGACCGGCTACTCAACAAAGCACGAGCCGAAAAACTGGACTACAACCTCCTGCTGACGCGGTACGCCCTGGAGCGCATGCTTTATCGCCTGAGCGTTTCGGAACAACGCAACCAGTTCCTGCTCAAGGGGGCCCTCCTGTTCGACCTGTGGTTCGACGTTCCGCACCGACCGACCCATGATGCCGATTTCCTTGGTTTCGGGTCGTCCGGGGTTCCAGACATAGAGGACGTTTTTCGGGGAATCTGCCGTATCGAGGTCGATGATGGCATCGAATTTCAACCCGATTCGGTACAGGCTGCCGAAATCCGCAAGGAGGCCGGCTACGGAGGTGTTCGAGTAACGCTACTCGGGCTGCTGGGCAACGCTCGCTGCCCTGTGCAGATCGACATCGGCTTTGGCGATGCTGTCGTCCCCGGCCCGGAGAATGCCCACTACCCGGTCATCCTCGACGAGATGCCAGCGCCCCATCTGCATGTCTATCCCCGCTATACCGTCGTTGCCGAGAAACTGGAGGCGCTGATCTCGCTGGGTATGCTGAACAGCCGGCTGAAAGATTTCTTCGATCTTTGGATACTGGCCAAGCATTCGGATTTCGAAGGTTTGGTTTTATCGCGGGCGGTCGCGGCTACATTTGAGCGACGAGGCACGGCCATTCCCAGCGGGATACCGGTTGGTCTGAGTGATGAGTTCATCCACGACAGCCAGAAAGAAAAGCAGTGGCAGGGATTCCTGCGAAAAAATGCCCTTGATCCGATGCCACTGGCGACGATAGTCGCCGATCTGCGAGCCTTCCTGTTGCCGGTACTCGCATCAGTCGCGGCGAATGGCCGTTACGATCTACCTTGGCGCGCCGGAGATGGGTGGCGAAAGTCCTGAACGCCCCCCTCCCTACGGCTCCCGCAGCGACCGCCCGACAAACGCAATTACTGGATCAAGCAGATACTGCAGCGCCGTGCGTTCGCTGGTCTTGATGAACACCTCCACCGGCATGCCGGCCTGCAGCCTGAGGTTGCCAGCGCCCTGCAGCGCTTCCGGGGCGACATCGACATGCATGGTGTAGTACGGCGTGCCGCTGGCGCGGTCGACCAGTCGGTCGGCGGCAACGTAGACCACTTTCCCTTCGACCACCGGTGTCAGGCGTGATTTGAACGCGGTGAGGCGCACGTCGGCGACGCTGCCGACGTTGACGAAGTTGATGTCCTCCGGCCGGATGCGGCCTTCCATGATCAGCTTGCCGTCCTTCGGCACGATGTCGAGCAGCGCGTCGCGTGGGCCGATGACGGCGCCGATCGAGGAGACCTTGAGGTCGACCACTTCGCCGGCGATCGGGGCGGTGATCCGCTGTCGCTCGGCGGCGTCCTTCGAGGGGCGCAGGCGCTCTTCGAGGTCGAAGAGTTTGTTGCTGCTTTCCTTCAGCTCGTCGGCGGCGGCCTGCATGAACTGGTTCTCCAGCGTCTTCGCGCGCAGCGCCAGTTCGCTGGTGCGTTGCCGGGCCTTGGCCAGTTCGGCCTGGTTCTCGCCGATTCTTGCCTCGTAATCGGCGGCGGCACGATCCACCGTCTTCACCCGCATGGCGCCGACGAAGCCCTGCGCCATCAGCCGGCGATTGGCGTCGAGTTCCTCGCGCTGCAGGCCGAGGGCGCGCGATTCGGCGGCGATCTGCCGGCGCAGCGCGACGGCTTCCTCGTCGGCCTGCTGCGCCTGCTGTTCGATCAGGCGCGTCTGCTCGGCGAGCGTCTGGCGGCGTGCGGCAAAGAGCGCTTCCTCGCGCACCAGCACCTCGGCGACCCGCGGGTCGCTGCCGGCACGTGCCAGCAGCTCTTCCGGGAAGGCGAATTTCGGCGCGAGGCTGCGGTCGGCCGCGAGGCGTGCCTGCCGCGCCAGTTCCGAATCGCGCTGCGTGCGCAGCGACTCGTAGGCGGCATCGACGCGCACGTCGCCGAGCACGAGCAGTGGCTGCCCCTGCGCCACGCGCTCGCCGTCACGCACGAGGATCTCCTTGACGATGCCGCCCTCCTGGTGCTGCACCGTCTTGCGGTTCATGTCGACCTTGACCGCGCCCTGCGCGATGACGGCGCCGGCGATCGGCGCCAGCGCGAGCCAGCCGCCGCCGATGACGAAGCCGAGGACGATGACGGCGAGGCCGACGCGAATGGCGCGTCGTGCATCGTCGCCGGCGATGTCGCCTAAGCGGGGGAGCGGGGCGATGGTGGCTTCCTGGCTGTGCATCATGGTCAGGCCCTCCGCATCGCTTCGGGGCGAGGCATCGCCGATGGCGGCGGCACCGTGCCGCGGGTCAGGCGCGACAGCACTTCGCTGCGCGGCCCGAACATCTCCATGTTGCCGTCGTTCAGGACCATCAGCTTGTCGACGCCGGCCAGCAGCGAGGGGCGATGCGAAACGACGATCAGCGTCACGCCGGCTTCGCGCAGCGTGGCCATGGCCCGCGCGAGGGCGGCTTCGCCTTCGCCGTCGAGATTGGCGTTGGGCTCGTCGAGGACGACGAGGCGTGGCTTGCCGTAGAGCGCACGAGCCAGCCCGATGCGCTGGCGCTGGCCGCCGGAGAGCGCGGCACCGCCTTCACCGATCTGCGTGTCGTAGCCCTGCGGCAGGCGCAGGATCATCTCGTGGGCGTTGGCCCGCTGGGCGGCGGCGATCACCTGCTGCGGCTCGGGTTCGCCGAGGCGGGCGATGTTCTCGGCGACGGTGCCGGAGAAGAGTTCGACATCCTGCGGCAGGTAGCCGATGTATCTGCCGAGGCGGCTGCGCGGCCAGTTGGCGATGTCGGCGCCGTCGAGGCGGACGGTGCCGGCGTAGGGCGGCCAGACGCCGAGCAGCAGGCGCAGCAGCGTCGATTTGCCGGAGGCGCTGGGGCCGATCAGCCCCATCGATTCGCCGGCCTGCAGCTCGAAGCTGACGCCCTTGACGATGGCCTTCTCGGCGCCGGGAATGGCGAAGACGAGGCGCTCGGCAGAAAGCTGCCCGCTCGGCTTGGGCAGCGCGGTGTTGCGCTCCCGGTGCTGCCGCCTGTGCAGGATGGCATCGAGGCGCGCCCAGGCGCCGCGCGCATCGACCAGGCCGCGCCAGCTGCCGATCAGCATTTCCACCGGCGACAGCGCCCGGCCGAGGATGATGGTGGCGGCCATCATGACGCCGCCGCTGACGTTCTGGTCGATGACGAGATAGGCGCCGGCGCAGAGCATCGCCGTCTGGATGAACTGGCGGGCGAACTTGGTGATGCCGTTCATGCGCGCCGCGAGGCGGCTGCTTTCGAGCTGGTGCTGCTCGACGGCGGCATTCTGCGTGACCCAGCGCCGCGTCAGCGCCGGCAGCATGCCCATGGCGGCGACCACCTCGGCGTTGCGCAGGCTGGCATCGACATCGCGTGTCGACTGGCGGGTGCCGGTGGCGAGTTTTTCCAGCCCGGCGCGAGCCAGCCGCTCGTTCACGACCACCAGCGCGACGAGGCCGATGGCCCCGGCCAGTGCGATGGCGCCGAGCAGGGGGTGGAAGAAGAAGATGATGAGCACGTAGATCGGCAGCCAGGGGGCGTCGAACAGCGCGAAGACGCCGTTGCCGGTGAAGAAGCCGCGCAGGGTCGCCACGTCGCGCAGGCCGTGCGTGTGCTCGCTGCCGCCGGCACGTGCGGCATCGGTGAGCAGGCCGTCGAGTACGCGCGGGCCGAGCGTCGCATCCATGGCCAGGCCCGCCGCGGCGAGCAGCCGCGCGCGCAGCGCATCGAGCAGGGACATCATGGCCAGCGCAACGATGGTGGCGAGCGTCAGCATGACCAGGGTTTCGTTGCTGCGGCTGGCGATGACGCGATCGAATACCTGCAGCATGTAGAGCGAGGGCACCAGCATCAGCAGGTTGATGCACAGGCTGAACAGCCCTGCGTAAACGAAGAATGGCCGGAACCGGCGAAACAGCCGCGTCATCGGGCCTTTCTGCCCGTCGTTTTCTGGCGACATTTGAATCCTCCCTGTAATCAATGGTTTGTGCCGTTCTGTGGGCACCCGCTGTCGCTGCAATCCAACACGGTCCGCTGCCGAGGCGGCGGGCCCTGTTTCCCTGAAGGCTCGCTAGGCCATTGATCGGAAACGGGATTTCTCCTGTTGCGTGCTGCGGGCATGTCGTTTGCCTAGGGGGTAGTAGCAAGAACCCTGCTCGGCACGACATCGCGCCGGCGGGTTTCGCTGTTGCAGCGATGCGGCCGCCTGCCAGGTGCAGCGGTCGCGCCGTCGCTGATTCCGTCGTGACATTCAAGGAGGACGACATGCCCAATGCAGGAACGAGCAATCAAGTGAAGAGCTATTCGCTGGCCAACCCCGTGCCCGGAACCACCGGCAGCGGCCTCGACCAGTTCGTCGATTACATCTATGCCGACAATGGCTTGGCGGGAGCGACCGATGGTCGCGACATCACGAAGGGGGCGGCCGCCGCCAACAGCCTCAACCAGCTCATCATCGAGGCGGCCAATGCCACGGGCGCAGGCGCCGACGGCAAGTTCACGGTGGAGGAGGTGGTGGCGATGAACCAGTACCTCCGCGCCAATCACCTGGCCCAATGGACGACGCTGCACGGCGACGACGAGAACGGTGAGGAAACCGGTTTCCACCTTGTGCAGAACGACGGGTCTACGACGCAGTACCGGGGCCAGAACCTGGTCAATACCGTCGCCGACGGCGTCTATCACATGGGCTTCGAGATCCGCGACGGCCAGTTCCTCAACGAGGACGGCGACGCGAACGCCTCGGTGCAGTGGCTGACGCAGTTCTTCACCGACCATTCGACGACGAACACCGGCCTCGACCAGATTCCCAACCTGATCATGGCCGACAAGGGACTGGATTGCCGCATCTCCGATGCCGACATCGCGGCCGGTGCCGATGCGGCCGACGGACTCAACCACATGATCGCCGATGCCATCGCCGCCACCGGCGCTGCTGCCGACAACGACATTTCAGTGGCGGACGTGCAGGCACTCAATGCCTACATCCGTGCTGATGCCGGTCGTCTCGCGCAATGGACGGCGCTGCATGGCGATGACGAGAATGGTGCAGAAACCGGTTTCCACCTGGTGCAGAACGACGGCGCGAATACCAAGTTCTTCGGCCAGAATCTCGTGAATACGGTTGCCGACGGCATGTACCACCTCGGCTTCGAGGTCCAGGGCGGACGCTTCCTCAACGAGGACGGGGATGCCAATGCCACGCTCGCGGATGTTTCCGACTGGCTCACCTATTTCTATGCCGACCAGTCCACCACGGACAGCGGCCTCGATCGCATCGTGGATGTGATCAAGACCGATCGCGGCCTCTCGAAATACACCAACGCCGGCGACATCAACGAAGGCGCTGCGGCGGCAGATGCGCTCAACCACATCATCGTCGACGAGATCCAGGCGACCGGCGCCAATGCCGATGGCTGGATCACCGCCGAGGACCTGCGCGCGATGAACGCCGGCATCCGCGGCGACGCCGACCTGCTGGCGCGCTGGACGGCGCTGCACGGCGACGACGAGGATGGTGCCGAGACCGGCTATCACCTCGTGCAGAACGACGGGGCGAGCACCAATTACTTCGGCAAGAACCTCGTCAATACGGTGGCCGACGGTATCTATCACCTGGGCTTCGAGATCCAGGGTGATCGCTTCCTGAACGAGGATGGCAACGCCAATGCCACGCTCTCCGACGTGGCGAGCTGGCTCAACGTGTTCTACAACCAGGCGGTACTGGTCAATGGCGACGGCAATGCGAACACCATCGCCGGCAGCGATGACCGGGAACAGATCAATGCCGGTGGCGGCAACGATGTGGTCAATGCCGGCGGCGGCAACGACCTCGTCTATGGCAGCTGGGGTAACGACACGATCGACGGCGGTGCGGGTGACGACATCGTCTATGGTGGCAGTGGCAACGATGCCGTAGGCGGCGGCGAGGGTAACGATGTCTTCCGTGTCGCCGGCAACAAGGCCGGCGGTTTCGAAGGCTACGATACCTACAGTGGCGGCGCC
>JAKJEY010000133.1 GCA_022705165.1 Pseudomonadota bacterium | reverse complement strand
CCGGCTCGATCGGTCTCAGCACGCTCGATGTCGTGCGCCGGCATCGCGATCGCTACCGTGTGCGGGCCCTGTGTGCCCACCGGCAGGCGGACGTGCTTTTCGAGCAATGTCTCGAGTTTTCTCCGGATTATGCCGTGCTTGGCGATCCACAGGCCGCAGCCGAGTTGCAGCGTCGCCTTGCGTCGGCGGCGCTCGCGACTGAAGTGCTCTCCGGCGTGGAAGCACTGGAACGGATGGCCGCCCTGCCGGAAGTCGATGCCGTGATGGCGGCGATTGTCGGCGCTGCGGGCCTTCGTCCGACGCTGGCCGCGGCCCGCGCCGGCAAACGAATCCTGCTCGCGAACAAGGAAGCCCTGGTCATGGCCGGCCCGGTATTCATGCGCGTAGTCCAGGAAAACGGTGCTGTTCTGTTGCCGATCGATAGCGAACATAACGCTATATTTCAATCACTTCCGAGTGGTTTTAAAAGTGATTTGTCAGAAGATCTCGCCGCCCGCGGTGTCAAGCGTCTGTTGCTGACAGCTTCCGGGGGACCCTTCCGTCAGGCAGTCCCCGAGCTGTTGTCCAAGGTGACACCAGAACAGGCGGTCGCCCATCCGAACTGGTCGATGGGCCGGAAAATCTCCGTCGATTCGGCAACGATGATGAACAAGGGCCTGGAAGTCATCGAAGCGCACTGGTTGTTTGGTGTCCCTGCCGACCGGATCGACGTCGTCATCCATCCGCAAAGCGTCATCCATTCGATGGTCGAATACATCGATGGCTCGGTGATCGCCCAGCTCGGCAACCCTGACATGCGTACCCCAATCGCACACGCATTGGCCTATCCCGAGCGTATCGAAAGCGGTGTCGCGTCCCTTGACCTGTTCCGTGTTGCCCGTTTTGATTTCGAGATGCCTGATGTCGAGCGCTTTCCGTGCCTCGCCCTGGCTTTCAGGGCCTTGCGTGCGGGTGATAGCGCGCCGGCAACGCTGAATGCGGCCAACGAGGTTGCCGTACAGGCCTTTCTGGATGGCCAACTCGGTTTCATGGAAATTCCTGCGCTCGTCGCTGCCGCGCTCGATGCGTTGCCGCCGCGCCCGCTCTTGTCGCTCGACGACGTGCTCGCGGCGGACACTGCGGCCCGTGAATTCGCCGCAAGCTATCTCTCTGCGCGGCAGCCGGCGTGAGCAATTTCCTGTACTACCTCGCGGCCTTTGCGGTCGTACTCGGCGTCCTCATTGTCGTCCATGAGTACGGGCACTATCGCGTTGCCCGCCTGTGCGGCGTCAAGGTGCTCCGCTTTTCGGTCGGCTTCGGCCGGCCGCTGTGGCAGCGCCGATTCGGCCCCGATGGCACCGAATGGGCGATCGGCGCCTTTCCTCTGGGCGGCTACGTCAAGATGCTTGACGAGCGGGAAGCACCTGTCGCCCCCGAGGAGTTGCATCGTGCCTTCAACCGACAGTCGGTCTGGCGCCGCAGCGCCATCGTCGCGGCGGGTCCGGGGGCCAATTTCCTGCTCGCGCTCATCCTATACTGGGGCATTTTCTGGAACGGCACCAACGAGCTGCGTCCGATTGTCGGCACGCCACCAGCGGCCTCTGCCGCCGCTGCCGCCGGTTTCGTCAACGGCGAGCGCGTTTTGCGTGTTGGCGATACGAATGTCCTGACCTGGGAAGACGTCCGTTGGCTTTTGCTGCAGCGTGCGGTGGATGAAAGCAGTGCCGATCTGGAGGTCATCAACCAGCGACATGAAATCGTCGTGCGCAGGCTGGATCTTTCGGGAATACGCCAGTCGGGCTGGGAGGGCGATGCCTTCGACCGGCTAGGCCTCACGTTCTATCGTCCCAAGGTGCCGCCCGTGCTTGGCAAGGTGGTTGGCGGCAGTGTCGCTGATCTGGCCGGAATGCGGGCGGGAGACCGCGTCGAAGCCATCGACGGTGAACCGATCGATCACTGGTCGCAGGTGGTAGGCATTGTCCGTGACTCCGCAGGCAAGGCGCTTGAAATCGACGTCGCCCGTGGCGAGCAGCAGCTCCGTCTGCGTGTGACGCCGGAGCTGCACGAGGAAAAAGGGCGCCGCTTCGGGCGCATCGGTGTCGCCGTCAAGGAGAGCGGCCTTCCCCGTGAGGAGTTGACGGTTCGCGTTGCACACGGGCCTGTTGATGCGCTTGGAAAGGCGGCACGGGAAACCTGGGATAAATCGGTGTTCAGCCTGGTGATGCTTGGCAAGATGGTGACCGGCGAAGTTTCGTGGCGAAACCTCTCCGGCCCGGTGACGATTGCCGACTACGCAGGTCAGTCGGCACGGCTCGGACTCGAGTATTACTTGAAGTTCATGGCGCTGGTGAGTATCAGCCTCGGCGTCCTCAATCTGCTGCCCATTCCGATTCTGGATGGGGGGCATTTGATGTATTATGTCGTCGAAATTGTCAGAGGTGGCCCGGTCTCGGAGAAAACCATGGAGATCGGCCAGCAAATAGGCATGGCGCTGCTTCTGATGCTCATGGCGTTTGCCTTCTACAACGATATCAATCGACTGGTTTCCGGCTGAAGATGAAGAAACACCTGCTTGCAGGTCTGTTAGCGGCGATTTTTGCGTCCGGCGCGCAGGCGTTCGATCCGTTTACGATCAAGGATATCCGCGTCGAGGGAATCCAGCGGACCGAGGCTGGCACCGTGTTCAGCTACCTTCCCGTGAAGGTTGGCGACACGATGACCAACGAAAAGGCCTCACAGGTCATCAAATCCCTTTTTGCGACCGGTTTCTTCAAGGATGTCCGCGTCGAGGTTGAAGGCGACGTCCTTGTGCTGGCCCTGGAAGAGCGCCCGGCGATCTATACGATCGACTTCGTCGGCCTGAAGGAATTCGACAAGGACCAGTTGAAGAAGGCGCTCAAGGACAACGGCATTGCCGAGGGCCGCATCTTTGACCGCGCTACACTGGAGAAAGCCGAGCAGGAACTGAAACGCCAGTACCTGTCGCGCGGCAAGTACGGCGTTGCGATTACGACGACGATCACGCCGCTTGAGCGGAATCGCGTCAACATCAACTTCAACATCGAAGAAGGCCAGGCGGCAAGCATCAAGCAGATCAACATCGTGGGCAACACGGCCTTCAAGGAAAAGGATCTGCTGGATTTGTTCCAGTTGCGCACGCCGAACTGGATTTCCTGGTACACCAAGAGCGACCAGTATTCGCGCCAGAAACTCGCGGCCGATCTGGAAACGTTGCGCTCCTATTATCTGAACCGAGGCTATCTCGAGTTCAACATCGAGTCGACCCAGGTGTCGATTTCGCCGGACAAGAAGGATATCTACATCACGGTCAGCATCGTCGAAGGCGAACGCTATTCCGTGTCGTCGATCAAACTGGCCGGTGATCTGCTGCTGCCGGAAGCCGAACTGCGCAAGGCTGTCAAGGTCAAGCCGGGCGAGGTCTTCTCGCGTGAGAAGCTCAACGAATCGACCAAGGAAATTAGCGAGCGCCTGGGGGCGCAGGGCTATGCCTTCGCCAACGTCAATGCTGCACCGGAGATCGACAAGGACAACCGGCAGGTCGCGTTCACGATCTTTGTCGATCCGGGCAAGCGCGTTTACGTGCGCCGCATCAATGTCGTCGGTAACACGAAGACGCGCGACGAGGTCATCCGCCAGGAAATGCGCCAGATCGAGGGTGGCTGGTATGACGCCGACAAGGTGACGGCGTCGAAGCAGCGGATCGACAAGACCAACTATTTCGGCGAGGTTAACGTCGAGACGCCTCCGGTACCCGGCACGACCGACCAGGTGGACGTCAATGTCAGCGTCACCGAGAAAAACACGGGTAACGTCTCTCTGGGCGCAGGTTTCTCGCAGTCGGAAGGGGTGATCCTTTCCGGTTCGGTGAGCCAGGCCAACCTGTTCGGCAGCGGAAAATTCGCTTCGCTGTCTTTGAATACCGGCAAGATCAACCGTGTTGCGTCGTTCTCCTACACGAACCCGTACTTCACGGTCGACGGCATCAGCCAGGGCTTCGATACCTACTATCGTCGCGTCGATCCGACAAAGAGCAACCTCTCGGTCGGTTACTATCGCCAGGACTCGTTTGGCGGCGGGGTTCGCTGGGGCTTCCCGATCGGGGAGAAGGAGTCGCTATCCTTCGGCGTGGCCGTCGACCATACGACGATCGATACCGATTCAACCAGTCCCTATCGCTATCAACAGTTCGTCGCCCAGAACGGCGATGCCAACACGACCTTGCCGCTGACCGTTGGTTGGGCATCGGATAGTCGCGACAGCGTGCTGTACACGAATAAGGGTACGCTGCAGCGGGCCAACATCGAGGTGGCTGCGCCCCCGGGCGACCTCAAGTTTTACCGGATGACGTATTCGTTCCAGAAATATCTCCCGCTTTCAAAGGATTTCACACTCTATCTCAGTGGTGAAGCGGGTTACGGCAACGGATTTAGCGATACGGACGACCTGCCGTTCTACAAGAATTTCTTCGCCGGTGGCATGGGGACGGTTCGCGGCTATGAAACGGCGAGTCTCGGACCGCTCGATACGGTTTGCGACAACTACGTGACGAAAACGAATTGCCGCCTCTCGGAAGACCGGATCGGTGGTAACCGCAAGATCAACGGTACTGTCGAGGTGCTCTTCCCGATGCCGGGCTTCGGGCAGGACAAGTCCGTTCGCCTGGGGGTCTTCCTCGACGCTGGTCAGGTCTGGGGCAAGAGCAGCAAGGAGCAGAATCAGGATACCGGTCCCATCCGCATGAGCACCGGTCTTTCAGCGCTTTGGAGTTCCCCGATGGGTCCGCTAAAATTCAGTCTGGCGGCTCCCATCAACAAGCAGGACGGTGACAAGACGCAGGTGTTCCAGTTCCAGATGGGACAGACTTTCTAAACAGGAGATGTTGCTTTGAAAAAGAAGATTGCCACTCTGCTCGTAGCGCTAATGGCTGCCTTGCCGGTTGCTCAGGCGGTTGCGGCAGACATGAAGATTGGCTACGTCAATACCCAACGCATTTTCCGTGACGCACCGGCTGCCCAGAAGGCTGCCAAGAAGATCGAGTCCGAGTTTTCTCGTCGCGATCAGGATCTGCAACGCATGGCCAAGCAACTGCAGTCGCTGCAAGAAGGGCTGGAAAAGAACGGCATGACCATGTCCGAAAGCGATCGCCGCAACAAGGAGCGTGAGCTGAATGATCTCTCGCGTGACTTCCAGCGCAAGCAGCGCGAATTCCGCGAAGACCTGAACCTGCGTCAGAACGAGGAAAATGCTGCGATCATCGAGAAGGCAAACAAGGCCATCAAGCAGATTGCAGAATCCGAGAAATTCGACCTGATCGTTCAGGATGTCGTCTGGGTCAGCCCCAAGCTTGACATCACCGACAAGGTCATCAAGTCGCTATCCGAAGGCAAGTAAGCTTTCGCGATCGTCGGTGATCGGGTGCCCGGAGGCTTGCGGCTAGACGAAATCGTCGCCCGTCTTGGCGGTGAGCTGAGGGGCGACGGTTCTGTCGTCATTTCGCAGGTCGGCACCCTGGCAGGCGCCGGCGCCGGCCAGATCGGTTTTCTGGCCAATCCCAAGTACCGCAAGCAACTCGCAGCGACCCGCGCGTCGGCGGTCATCGTGCCGCCACAGGCCGCGGACGATACCAGCCTTCCCCGCATCGTATTTGCCAACTCCTATGCGTATTACGCACGCGTGGCAGCTTTGCTCAATCCGCCGGCGCTTCCCGGATCGGGCATCCATCCTAGCGCGGTGGTCGCATCGGCCGTTCCTGACTCGGTCAGCATCGGTGCCAACGCCGTTGTAGGCGAGGGGGTTTCGCTCGGTGAGCATGTCGTGCTGTTTCCGGGCGTAGTGATCGGAGATGGCGTCAGCATTGGTGCCGGGACCCGCATCTATCCGAACGTCGTGATCTATCGCGATTGCGTTGTCGGCGAGCGCGTCGTCATACAGGCCGGCGCGATCATAGGCTCGGACGGATTCGGCTACGCCAAGGATGACGGTCGCTGGCTGAAGATTCCGCAGATCGGGCGCGTCGTCATCGGCAACGATGTCGAGATCGGTGCTAACACCACGATTGACCGCGGTGCCCTGGAAGATACGATCATCGGGGATGGCGTCATCCTCGATAACCAGATCCAGATTGCGCATAACTGCACCATCGGGGAACAAACGGCAATGGCGGGGTGTGTCGGTGTAGCCGGGAGTACGCATATCGGCGCCCGCTGTACGGTCGGTGGCGCCGGGATGATCATCGGGCACCTCGAGATCGGCGACGATGTTCACATTTCCGCCGGAACCATGGTGACCAAGAACCTCAAGCGCCCGGGGCAATATACGAGTATCTATCCGCTTGAGCCACATGAGGACTGGTTACGG
>JAKJEY010000132.1 GCA_022705165.1 Pseudomonadota bacterium | reverse complement strand
CGATCGGCGGCGCTGGCTGTGGCTCGCTGCCGCGCTGCCCCCGCTTCTGCTGGTGCTGCAGTGGCTGATCGGGGCGCTGGACAACGGCAGCGTCGCAACGGCGCAACGGCTCGCCGCACAGGGCTCCTACGACCCGGTCCGGGCGACGCTGTGGCGTGCCGCCCTCGACATCTTCTCGGAACATCCGCTGGTGGGGGCCGGTTTCGACAGCTTCTCCCGCCTCTTCTTCCTGCGCATCGAAAGCTACCCGATCAACGGTGTCGGCATTCCCGAGCATTCGCACAACCTGCTGACCGAATTCGCGGCGGAGTTCGGCCTCGCCGGGCTGGCCCTCATCGGTGCTGGCTGCTTCCTGCTGCTGCGCAGCCTGCGCCAGCGCATCGACGACGCAACGATGCTGGCGGGCGGCATCCTGCTCGTGCTCGGTATCCACTCGCTGCTGGAATACCCGCTGTGGTACGCCAACTTCCTCGCCATCGCCGCACTGATGATCGCGCTGGTCGACAACGGGCACTGGCGCTTGCCGGTCGCCGCACGTCACCGCATCGTTCTCGGGGGGCTCTGCCTCGCCGGTTTTGCTGTCCTCGCGGGATTGCGCAGTGACTTCGTGCAACTGGAGGAGGCGGCCAACGGGTATGACGCTGACGGCCGGCCGATCGCGTCAGAGGCACAGCATGCAGCCCTGCTGAAGATCTACTCACGCTCGCTGCTGCGTCCCTATGCGGCCCTGCAGTTCGCCGCACGCATGCCGGTCGAAAGCGGCGAAGTCGCGGGCAAGGCTGCCCTGCTCGCCGAGGTCCAGCAGTTTTCACCGATCCGTCAGGCGGTATTTCGTTACGCGATGCTGCTTCAACTGGCAGGAAAGCCTGAGGAGGCGCGCCGCCAGTGGCATATCGCCACGCTGGCTTACCCGAGAGAAGAAGCGATCGCCCGGGCGATGCTGCTGAATGCGGCGGAACGGGAAGCGGACTTGCGGCCGCTGCTGACGGCGATTGATCAGCGCAGTTTCTGATCGACCAGCGCCTGCAGGTCGGGGTTGAGCGAGCCGGTGGCGCGGGCGCGCAGGAAGGCCTCGCGGGCTTCCGCAGCACGCTGGTCGGATTCCAGCGCCAGCCCGAGCCCCAGCCACCAGCGGCCTTCACCCGGCGCAACACGGATCGCCCCCTGATAGAGCTCGACGGCGGCCTTGTGCTGACCAAGGCGCTGCTGCACGTGGGCCGCAAAGCCAAGATAGTCGGCATTGCCTGCCGCGTACTGCTGGGAAGCCTGCAGCGTGCGCGCAGCCCCTGCGAGATCGCTGCGCTCGACCTGCAGCCGCGCCAGCGTCATCGCCCAGCCAACCTGCCCGGGCTGCAGCGCAAGCCCTTCGGCCAGGATCGCATAGGCCTCGTCGAGGCGGCGCTGCTCGATCAGCAGCCGCGCCAGTAGCTGGCGCGATGCCGTGTGGCTGCCATCGCGGCTCAGGACGTCGAGGAGGACATCGGTCGCTTCCTGAACACGGGCGCCATTGACGAGCGTCATCGCGCGCCGGTAGTCGGCCTCGGACTGTTCGCGCCCGCCCTTGCCGGCCGGCAACTGTTTCTCCACGACCGCGGCTGCCGGCTTCGATGACGTCTCGGCCTTCGCCATGCGCTCGCTTGGTACTGCTGCGGGCGGCGCTGCCGGGGCATCGCGTCGCGGCGACGTCCTTGCAGGCCGCGGTTCCACTGGCGGTGTCTCCGGCGCGCGGTCAAGCATCGCCGACATTTTCAAGCCACTCGATCCGTCCAGCATGGCATCGGGGATCGATGCCGCCTCGGCAGCGACGGGCGACACAGCCGCCGGTGCCACAACCGCCGCGACAGGCGGCGCAGCGACTGGCGCCGACACTGCCGCTGGCGCAACCGGCACGGTCACCGGGGGTACCGACCGCTGCTCGGCGATCAGCCGCGGATAAGCCCACCAGGCAGAGGCCAGCAGCGCGAGGACGGCGAGTACTGCAATGGTGAGACGCAGGCCGCGATTGTCGTTGGCAGCCGGCAACGGCCGCACCTCGCGATGCAGGCGCGCCCGCGCATCCGCGTCATGGCGCGCATCGAGATCCTTCAGCATCTGGTTGATCAGGCTCATGCGTTCCGCCTCACCACCAACCGGGAGAGCGGGCGCCCTCGGTATCCCGTGCGGCTCCCTTGACGTGGCTGAACTTGACGACCTGTCGCCCTTCGCCGAACGCGGAGAGCAGGGACTTGTGCGCCAGCACGTTGATCAGGCGCGGCGTACCGCGTGTCGCCCGGCGCAGGGCGCGCAGCGCACCGGCGGTGAACAGCGGCTCGCCGCGATAGCCGGCAACCCGCATGCGGTGCTGCAGGTAGAGCGCGATTTCTTCCTTGCCGAGACCCACCAGACGCTGGTGAAAAGTGATCCGCTGCAGCAGCTGGCGCACCGACGGATCAGATAGTTTCTCGTCGAGTTCCGGCTGACCGAAGAGCACGATCTGGATCAGCTTGCGCTTCTCGGTTTCGAGGTTGGAGACGAGGCGCAGCGCCTCAAGCGTATCGAGCGGCATTGCCTGAGCCTCGTCGATGCAGAGTACGACGCGCTTGCCCGCGCGTGCGAAATCGAGCAGGGCATGGTTGATCCGGCGCAGCAGGTGGTACTGGTCAAGGCCACTGGCGTCCGTGACGCGCAGCTCCTCGGCCAGTGCCAGCAACAGGGTCTGCGGCTCCAGGTTCGGATTCGGCAGGTAGGCCGTCGCCACGCTGTCGCCCAGCGTCTGCAGCAGGCGGCGACAGAGTAGGGTCTTGCCGGTACCCACCTCGCCGGTGATCTTGACGAAGCCCTCGCCGCACTGCAGCGCCACCAGCAGGGTGTTCAGTGCTTCCTGATGGGCGTGCGCGGAAAAGGTAAAGCTCGTATCCGGCGTGATGCCGAAGGGGAATTCCGTCAGACCGAAGTGCTGCAGGTACAAGAGTAGGAATCCTTTATTCGGGACGCGGTCGCTGGATGCGCGGGTCGAGCTTCTCCATGCGACCGGAGGTATCGAGGAGATCCTGCTTCCAGCTCTGTTCGTTCTGGATGATCGTCGGCTTGATCAGCACGATCAGTTCGCGTTTGCGCAGGAAGCCGCCGCGCTGACCGAACAGCCCGCCGATCCCGGGCATCGACGATGCACCGGCCAGACCATTGTTGTCGCGGGCCTGATCCTGGCTCATCAAGCCACCGATGGCAACGATGTAGCCATCCTGCACGCGGACGATGGCATCGGTTTCGTTGATCGACGACGAGGCCAGCGGCAGGACGAACTGGCCGAGCGAACCGAGGTCGACCGTCTTCGACTTCTCCTGGACCACGGTCACCGCCGGGTGCACGTGCAGCAGCACGTTGCCGTCCTCGTCGATCTGCGGCGTCACGTCGAGGGCCACCCCCGAGAAGAAGGGCTGCAGCGTGATGTTCGGGATCGCGTTGCCCGGCGTCCCCGAGGTGGTCGTGGTCTGCGTCGCACTGATGTTGGTGACGTAGTAGTCGTCGGTCCCCACCTTCAGCACGGCTTTCTGATTGTTGATCGTCGCGACGCGGGGGCTGGACAATACCTGCACATCCCCCTGCGTTTCGAGGAAGGAAAGCAGTGAGGCGAAGTTCGCCGTCTGCAGCGCAAGACCAAAGAAGCCCTTGCCGAGCGCATTGGCCGCGAGGGCACCGGCGGTCCCCGGCGTCACTGTCGCGGTCGTGCTCGGCGGTAACGCGCCGAGGCCACCGCTACCGGTAATGCCGCCGGCAGCGCCAGTGATCGCCCCGGTGGTGTTCAGGGTGGTTCCCGGCGCGATCGTACCCAGCGAGAAGCGATTGTTGGAACCGCCGAAATACGCCCAGTTGACGCCCGTCTGGTAGGTTTCGAACAACTGGACATCAACGATCTTCGCCTCCAGCATGACCTGCCGTTCGACGATCAGCTGGGTGGCCTTGAGGTAGTTCTCCACGGCCCGGATATCGGCGGGCAAACCCTTCACGAGCAGCACCCCGGAGTGGGCATTCATGATCACGGCGCGCCCGTCGCTGGTGCCGACGATGGCGGTCAGCGCCGCGGCTAGATCCTTCCAGAAATCGGCATCGCTGCGTGTCTGCACGCGCGAACTGTCGGAGGCCGACGTGGCCAGCTGCCCCGGACCGGCTGCCTGCTGGACCGGTTGGACGACGCTGTTGGTGGTGTTGCCGGTACCGCCGGGGTTCACGACGCTGGGTGAGCTGGACGTGACGCGCGTATCGGTGACGCCCTGACGGCGGCTGGACAGGTAGTTGATCTGGAAGATGCGGGTCTGCATCGCATTCGGCTGGATGAAGATGCGCGTGCCCTTGACCGTGAAGTCATAGCCGTAGAGATCGCGGATCGTCTCCAGCGCTTCGCGGACGGTCACGTTCTTCAGGTTCAGCGTCATGACCCCCGTCACTTCCGGGGGAACGAGCATGCTGAAGCGGGTGCCGGAAACGATGGCCATGAAGACCTGCGATGCGGGCGCGCCATTGACGGCGAGATCGAAGCGGTGTTCGGTGCCGGCGGCGGCGCCCGCCCCCATGTCGAGCGGCGGCATCATGGCCTGGTTGATCGAATCAGCCGTTCCGGCCCCCTTGCCGGAGGCGCTTGCGTCCTTCATTTCCTGCGTCACCCGGTCGAATGTCGCGCCCGGTTGGCGAAGCGGGGTGGAACACCCGGCGGTCAGGGCAACGGCGATCCCGGCGATGATCAATCGCGTTCTCATGTTCATTCCTTCTGTCGCCGCTGAGCGGCCTTCGTCACACTGGTTTTCTTCTCAACCTCGGGGGTCAGGAACAGGCGTTCCTTTCCGCTCCCGCTTTCGAGTACGACGCTTCCCTCGGTGATGCTGACGAGCTTCGCGTCGCGCACCGTACCGCCGAGAGGAACCACCTGACCATCGATCACCGCCGCAGCACGCCCCCCCTTCCGCGGCAACATGACGGACGTCAGGCCAACAGTGCCATTGCCCTGCAGGGAACCGTCGGCACCGACCACGCCTTCCGGCGGCCGTGTCGGATCGTCGGCGAGCGTCGGCACATCGGCGGCCCAGCCGAGTGAAATCACGAGCATCATCACGAGGGGAAGCAAGGCCTTCATATCGCCAGCCACACCTTGTCGGTACTGAGGGTATAGACCGTCAGCGACATGACGGCCCGGGGATACTCAACGACGGAGAAACGCACCTCGCCCCACAGCAGCTTGCGCTGTCCGGCCTCGACCTGTGCCAGCCATGCGTACAGGTCCGCATAGCTCCCTTCGAGCTTCAGCTCGACGCCATGCTTGTAGAGCCCGAGCGGTGCCGGCCCCGCAGGGCGCACTTCCGCACTCTTGTCCTGCTCGCCGGCTTTCGGCGGCTCGGCGAGATTGGTCGGCGGCATCGACTTCAGGCTGACGAGACGAACGCGGCCGTGGCTGCGCAGCAGGTCTTCCAGCACGCCATTCATCTGCGACGGCGGCACGAACCCCTCTTCAAGCGCCTTCAACGCGGTTTCGATTTCGCTGAGGCGGATCCTGAACTGGCTGATCTCGCCTTTTCTTCCGGCATCGGGGTCCGCCTGCAACTGGGCGCGGACGGCGGCCATCTGCCCCGTCAAGCCGTTGGTTTCCATCGACTGCATCTCGCTCTGGCGCTGCAACTGGCGGGCCTTGATCGAGGCCGGCTCGATGAACAGGGCATTCCCGAGCAGGAGGATGCCACCGACGACAGCGGCGGCGATCAATACGCGCTCCCGTTTCGATTTGGCGTCGAAACGGCCGCCAAGGGCCTGCCATTTCGCCTTGAAATCCATTATTCCTTCCCTTCCTTGCCCGCTTGCCAACTGGCACGCAAGGCGAATTCCGTATAGCGCGTCGGCCCTGGCGCCACCGGCGCAGCCGGTGGCGGCGTAGCGCCCGACGTTGCCGCGGGCGGCTGCGGAACGACGCCGTGCATATCGAGGGCCGCGAACTGGCGACCACGGAAGGCTGGCTCGCCGTTGAGGCGGCGGATATAGGCGGGCAGCATGGCGGGATCGATCAGGCGCCCCCGGATATCGAAACCCGACGGCCCGACACTGAACCCCGTCAGCCAGACGCCCTCGACCCGCTGGCGCGCAAAGCCCTGCATCACGGTCGCGACGCTGCCGCCCTCGACCTCGAGCCCGCGCGCAAGGCTGAGCACGTCACCACGCTGCTTGACGATCGCACGCAGCTGCACCAGTTCCTGCTCGATCGCCGGATCGTTCCGGCGTGCCGCCAGCGAGTCCTGAAGCGTCTTGAGTTCCGCCTGCGCAGCAGCGAGCCCGGCCGCAGAAGCCGCCTGGGATTGTTGTGCCGACATCAGCTGGTAACGCCCGAGCCCGGACAGCAACAACACGATCAGCAGC
>JAKJEY010000131.1:6102-6425 GCA_022705165.1 Pseudomonadota bacterium | reverse complement strand
ACCGCTTATCGAACTTGGTTCGGCGATGCGCATCTGTCTGCTGACCGGCTTTGCCGGTATCGCCACGGCTGTCGAGGCGATCAAGCTGGGCGCGCACTACTATCTGGCGAAACCGGCGCATGTCGATGAAATTCTCGCTGCGCTGGATGTGCCGACGCGAAAATCCGTGGGAGTCCCTGCACGCAAATCCCTGAAACTGACGGCGCCGCATGCACTGGATGAACTCGAATGGCGCCATATCATGCAGACGCTCCGGGATTGCGGCGGCAACGTGTCGCAGGCGGCACGCCTGCTGAACATGCATCGGCGTACCCTGCAGCGCA
>JAKJEY010000131.1:0-6070 GCA_022705165.1 Pseudomonadota bacterium | reverse complement strand
TTGTCGTGCGCGGGGGGCAGGGCGCCGCCGAGTCGATCGCCCGTTTCCGTGTCCGCGCTTCGCGAGCGGTCGCAAACGCTGGCGGCAATTCTTCCGGCAACTAGAACAGGGGGTACGTCCGCGGCCGCCCGCGCTTTGCCGGCACGGCGTGTTGCGGCATGCGTGGGAACACCGCGCTGCCTGGGCGTGCGTACGCTACGTGGTTTCGCCGCCGCCCCTGCATTTGTTCAGCCGTCGATAGAGCGTGCGCTCCGAGAGGCCCAGCCGCTCGGCGAGTTCGCGGCGGCTGCCGTTGAATGACGCCAGCGCTGCCGTCAGCGCTGGCGCGTCGATGCCTCTGCCCTTCGCTCCGCGGAGTACGGGATCAGGAATCTTCTCCCTCACGGCCGGCAGGTGTTCGACCCGGATCTCCTGGTCGTCGCTGAGCAGGCAGGCACGCTCAAGGATGTTGCGCAGTTCCCTGATATTGCCCGGGAAATCATATTTCCGGAGCCAGTCGAGTGCGGTGCGCGAGAGGCGCAGCTTCCTTTCCGGCGCGAGATGGGTGAGCAGTTCCCGGGCCAGCAGCTCGATGTCTTCGCCACGATCGCGCAGTGCCGGCAACTGGATCGGAAACACGTTGAGGCGATAGAACAGATCGTGCCGGAAGCTGCCGTCGCGGATCATGGCTTCCAGCGAACGGTGCGTTGCCGAGACGATGCGGACGTCGGCGCGTAGCAGTTCCGGTGAGCCGACGCGGCGGTAGGTGCCGGTTTCGAGCAGGCGCAGCAGCTTGACCTGGATCGTCTGCGGGATGTCGCCGACCTCGTCCAGAAACAGCGTGCCGCCGCTGGCGGCCTCCACGAGGCCGGCCTTGCGCGAGGTGGCGCCGGTGAATGCGCCGCGCTCGTGGCCGAAGAGTTCGCTCTCGAACAGCGTTTCGGCAAGTCCGGAGCAGTCGATGGCGACGAACGGCCTGTCGGCACGGGGGCTCAGCTGATGGATGGCGTTGGCGACCAGTTCCTTGCCGGTACCCGATTCTCCCTGCAGAAGCACCGCCGTCGAGGATGGTGCCACCCGGGTTACGAGTTGCATCATGTGCAGAAACGATGGCGAGCGCCCGATGAGGCCCCGCGTTCGTTCGCTGCTGCGTGCCACTGAAAGGGGGGCAATGCGTTCGATGAAGAATTCGATGTCACCCGCCCCGTTGCGCACCGGGCATAGTTCGATGTTCTCCAGCGTCTCGCCCTGCGGCGTGTGGTGCAGATGAACGACCTGTTCACGACGCCCGGAGCGCAGCGCCAGCCGCAGGGGGCAGGATTCTCCCGCCTCGTCACAGGGGACATCGTAGCGATGGGACACTTCGAAGCAGCGACGCCCGATGATTTCCTTGCGTGAATCCCACTTGTCCCGATACGCGTCGTTGGCGGCCAGAATGCGGTAATCACGATCGAGGAGGATGTGGGGTTCCGGAAGTGATTCCATGAAGGAGAGCAGTTCGGCGGGGGGGCGGGCGGTGGTCATCGCGGGGGCCTTGGTGTCTGTCAGCTGCCATTATGCTGCCAATTGGCAGTCACGGGGCGGTCAGCCCGGTCGTCGGTGCTCGACATCGATCTGCAAACAGTTGATTTAGATAGTATTTCCGGAGAGCTACCTTTAGGCACGACTCTTGATAGAGCAATGCCGTTGAATCAACCAACGGGTATCTCTGTCATGTTCGACGCACCTTCTTCCGTTACCGGCGATTGCGCCGGATTCTCTTCCTGCTTCGGCGCGGAAACGCCCGTCGCAAACTTTCTGATTGTCGAGGACGATCCCGTCGTGTCGCGAGTGCTGACCCGTTCACTGCGCGCGCGCGGCTATGCTGTCGACCTCGCCGTTTCTGCAGCGCAGGCGATGGAAATGGCACGAACAACCGCCCCCGACTACGTGATCCTCGAACTGAAGGTCGCGGGTGCCTCGACGCTGCCGCTGATCGCCCCTCTGCATGCAGCCGCGCCAGCGGCGCGCATCTGCCTTCATACGGCTTACGCCAGCATTGCGAGTGCGGTCGAAGCGATCAAGCTGGGGGCCTGCTACTACCTGGCGAAACCGGCACCACTCGATGAAATATTGCTGCGCCTGGGCATCGTCAGCCTGCCCGCCGTCGAGACGGGGGCGCGTCGCCCGGGAACGTCGCGCGGGCCGCGCCGGCGTGCCACGCTCGACACGCAGTACGGACTGCATGACATCGAATGGCGGCACATCATGCATACACTGCGCGAGTGCGGTGGCAATGTTACCGAGGCATCACGCCGCCTGAAGATGCATCGACGCACGCTGCATCGCAAGATTGCCGCGCATGGCGGTGCCGAGGCTGCGGCCGTGCTTGCCCGGCTGCGCTCCAACGCAGAGGCGGCACGCGATCAGCGCGTCAGCTGGGCGTAGAGCGCCGGCAGGCGCAGCGCGAGATCCTCGGGTTGCCTGACGACGGTGTATCCCGCCGGCCCGAACATATGGGGCAGGTAGTCTTCTCCCTCGCGGTCGATGGTGATGCAGAACGGCTTGAGACCCTGCCGCCGGGCCTCGATCACCGCCATGCGCGTGTCCTCGATGCCGTAGCGCCCCTCGTAGTGGTCGATGTCGTGTGGCTTGCCGTCTGACACGATCAGCAGCGGCCGCAGCTTTGCCGGCTGTGCAGCGAGCAGTGTCGTCGCCTGCCGCAGCGCCGCGCCCAGCCGCGTGTAGTAGCCGGGCTTGATCGCCGCGATGCGGCCGCGGGCAGCATTGTCGAAGCGCTCGGCGAAGGTCTTGATCTCGTGAAAGCGGACCAGGCTGCGCTTGAGTGACGAGAAGCCGTACATGGCGAAGCGATCACCGGTGGCGGCCAGCGCTTCGCCGAAAAGCAGCAGGCTGTCGCGGATGACGTCGATGACGCGGTGCTCGTCACCGATCCACGCATCGGTAGACAACGACAGGTCGGCGAGTACCAGGCAGGCAAGATCACGTTCATGGCGCTGCAGTGCACGATAGTTGGCACTGCGGGCAATGACACTGCCGGCACAGCGGTCGGCGTGGCCGCGCACGCAGGCATCGATGTCGATCTCCTCGCCTTCGGGTTGGGCTTTCAGCCAGCTGCGTGCAGGTGCCAGGCAGGCCAGCTGGCGACGGATGCGTGCCGCCGGGCGGCGCAGGCGGGCAGCGTGCCCGCCTCGGCATCGCGCGCCGTCATCGTCATCAGCCGGCAGAAGTCGGGGCGCAATGCCGCACGCTTCCAGTCCCATTCCGGCAACAGGATGCCGTCTTCGAGCACGACGTCATCGGCGGCTCCAGCCGGCAGATCGAGATCGAATCGGATGCGCGAGGCGGGACTTGCGGCTGCGTCATCGGTGAGTGTCAGCTTGTCGAGGTCGTCCGCCGCGCGCCCGGCATCGGGATCGTCCTCGTCGTCGAGTTCGCGATTCACCTTCACGAACTCGGCCCACGAAAGCAGTGTTTCCGCCCGGAATGGCAGGAGGAACGGCGACTCCCGTTCCGGCATGTCCACCCGCTCCGCCGCGCGTCGCTTGCCATCGCCCTTTTGCTGTTTTCCACCGCCACCGGCCGGTACCTGCGGGCCGTCCCGCCGTGCGCGGGCATCCATCGCCGGCGGCATGTGCAGCCAGAGAGGAAGCGGAAGTGGCGGTCGTTGTGCCGCCGGCAGCACGGGGACACTCCCCGGGTTAGCCAGTGCGGCGCGGATGGCGCGTTCTCTGGCCGCTTCGTCAGCCGGGAGTTTCTCAGGTTCGGGGCGTGTGGCCAGCACGGCATCGATCAGCCGCCGGTAGCGTGGCAGGAGCGCCGGATAGCGGGAAAGCACCCGCGCCGTGAGCAGCTGGTTGCGCATGAACCAGTCGTGGCCTGTCTGCGCTTCTGCGAACGCGCCGTCGCCGGCCGTCGCCGCAAGCACGGCCAGCCAGATGTAGAGATCGCGATTCGTTGCGCGCTCGGGAAAGAGTGCCACCGCCTCCGGCAATCGCAGCGTTTCGGCATCCAGCGAACTTCGCCCGGTTTTTTCACCGCTGCCGGCGATGCGCTCGATGAGCCGGCGTCGCGCACCATGCCGCGTCGCAGCGGCAGCGACCACGCGTACGCCGGCATCTCCACCGAAGGCACGAAAGAGCATGCCGATCGTCCGTTCCATTTCCGGCAGGGTGACCGCCGCCTCGGGATGCTCGCGACGTGCGATGCGGGTGATGAAGCGATCCCATATGCCGCCGACCCATTCTTCCATCAGGAAGCTCCTTTCGTTGTCTTCGTTGCGACATCGCGGCGCCCGGTCAGGCTGACGGGCGCCTCATGCTGTCGCGCCGCTTCGCCGGCAACCCAGTTCAGCAGCGGCGCGCGGCCACGCTGGCCTTCGACGGTCGCGCAGGCGGTAAGACACTGGCCGCACTGCGTGCAGGTGAACATCTTGTGCTTGGCGAGCCGCGGGCGCAGACGCATCGGGCAGACGCCCTCGCAGACCGCATGGCCCGGGCCGTCGGCAGCGTAGCAGTCGGCGCAGTGGGCCGCACGGCTGCGCTCGAAGCCGACCACCATCGCCTTGCGGTTGGCCATCCAGACCAGGCTCTGGAAGACGCCGACGGCGCAGCCGAAGCGGCAGAAGAGGTGGCGCGCGAAGAGGAATTCGGCGGTGAATGCAGCCGTTGCGATGGTGATGAACAGCGCCTGGTTGCGTGTTGGCGAGAGCGTCGCGAGATTGCCGTAGACCTCGGCCGGCGGTAGCAGGTAGCTGAGCAGCACGACGGCCCAGACGAAACCGACGCCGACGGCGGTGGGCAGTACGGCCAGCCACCAGGCGCCGTTTTGCGAGATCGGCGTGCCATCGGGGTGGCGTGCCGGCAGCGTTTCCCTGTCCCACAGCGAGGGCTTGCCGATGGCGCGGCGCATCAGGTCGTTGATCGTTTCGACGACGGCGAAATGCGGGCACAGCCAGCCGCAGTAGAGGCGGCCCCAGCGCCAGGCAATGAAGAGGAAGGCAGCGGCGGCCGCGATGAGCGGCAGGAAGAGGCGCAGGAAGAGGTTCGCCGCCATCTCGCCGGTGCCGATGCGGTGGGCCAGGAAGGCATCGATGCCGAGTCGCCAGTCGTTGCCGAAGATCACGGCATGGCCCGCGACGAGGTCGATGCGGAAGATGTCCAGTACCGGCGCCAGCGCGAACAGCAGGAAGAAGCCCAATTGCGCCGCAAGGCGCTGCTTCTGCAGGCGGTCCGGGTTCTCGCCGAGATTGAGCATGGGGAGCCGGCTTCCGTCGCTTGATCGTTCGGCTGCCGGGCGCTCAGTCGCCGAAAGTGATGCTGACGATCTCCATCAGCGCGGCGGCCGTTTCCTCGTCGTCGGTCAGCGATTCGACGAGTGCGGCGCGGCATGCTTCCTTCGCAGCCATGCCGGCCTGCATCAGTTTGGCGGCATAGACGAGCAGACGCGTACTGGCCACCTCTTCGAGATCGATATCCTTCAGCGCACGCAGGCGATTGCCGAGATCGACCAGTTGCCGCGCAACGAGCAGGTCGCAGCCGCCCTCGCGGGCGACCACGGCCTCCTCGCGCGCCGCTGCCGGAAAGTCGAAGCGCAGGCTGACGAAGCGTTGCCGCGTCGAGGGCTTCATGCCCTTCAGCAGATTCTGGTAGCCGGGGTTGTAGGAGACGACCAGCATGAACGACGGCGGCGCCTGCAGGAGTTCGCCGGTACGGTCGATCGGCAGCTCGCGGCGGTGGTCGGCGAGCGGGTGGATGACCACGGTGGTGTCCTTCCTCGCTTCGACCACTTCGTCGAGGTAGCAGATGCCGCCGCTGCGCACCGCGCGGGTGAGCGGGCCGTCGCTCCAGCGCGTCTCGCCGTTCTCGACCAGATGCCGGCCGATCAGGTCGGCGGCAGAGAGGTCGTCGTGACAGGAGACGGTAAACAGCGGCAGCCCGAGTTTTGCGGCCATGAACTCGACGAAGCGCGTCTTGCCGACACCGGTCGGCCCCTTGAGCAGCAGCGGCAGGCGGTTCTTCCAGGCCTGTTCGAAAAGGGCGATCTCGGTGCCGGCGGGTTCGTAGAAGGGAAGCTTGAGGTCGGCGGGGTT
>JAKJEY010000130.1 GCA_022705165.1 Pseudomonadota bacterium | reverse complement strand
GCGGTCGGGCGGGTATACCAGAAGCCGATCAGCAGGTACGAGACGAGACCCACCGCCTCCCAGCCGAAGAACAGCTGCATGAAGTTGTTGCTCATGACGAGCATCAGCATCGAGAAGGTGAACAGCGAGATGTAGCTGAAGAAACGGTTGTAGCCGGGATCTTCCTGCATGTAGCCGATCGTGTAGAGGTGCACCATCAGCGATACCGAGGTGACGACGATCATCATCGTGGCCGTCAGCGAATCGATCAGGAAGCCGACCTCGAAACGGTAGTCGCCGGAGGTCAGCCACTGGTAGACCGGGCCGTTGAAGGTGTTGCCGGCGGCGACATCCTTCCAGATGACGCAGGAGAGGATGAAGGCGATCGCGACACCGGCAATGGTGGCCGTATGCGCCACCCAGCGCGGGATCACGCGGCAGAACAGGCCGGCGATCATGGCGCCGGCGAGCGGTGCCAGCGGCACCATCAGATACATTGTCTTCATGTCCATGCGCTTAACCCTTCAGGCTGTCCAGATCATCCACGTGGATCGTCTGCAGGTTGCGGAACAGGACGACCAGGATGGCGAGACCGATCGCCGACTCGGCAGCGGCCACGGTGAGGATGAAGAAGACGAACACCTGTCCGGCGAGGTCCCCGAGGTAATGCGAGAAGGCGACGAAATTCATGTTCACCGCCAGCAGCATCAGCTCGATCGCCATCAGCAGCACGATCAGGTTCTTCCGGTTGAGGAAGATGCCCACGATGCCGATCGCAAAAAGGATCGCACCGAGGATCAGGAAATGCGAGAGTGTCAGCAAGTTGCCTCCCAGGTTTCGTCTCTCAGGGCCGTGCCGGATTGGCGCTCGGCCTTGTCATTACTCGTTATCTAAATCGCTCAGTCCTGCTTTTCAGCCGGCATCTGCAGCACGCGGACGCGATCCTTCGCCTTGACGCGGATCTGGTCGGCAACCTTGCTGCTCTTGCTCGGCTTGGCACCACGGTAGGTGATCGCGATGGCGGCGACGATCGCCACCAGCAGCACCACCGAGGCCAGCTCGAACGGATAGACGTAATCGGTGTAGATCAGGCGGCCCAGTTCCTTCGTATTCGATACGTTGGCGGCCACCTGCGGCGCATCGGCTTCGAGCACGGTCAGGTAGTTGGCCTTCATCACGGCACCGAGTTCGGCCAGCATGATCAGGCCGACGATGGCACCGAGCGGCAGATAACCCCAGAACTTTTCGCGGATGCGGTCGATGTTGATGTCGAGCATCATCACCACGAACAGGAAGAGGACCATCACTGCGCCGACGTAGATCAGGATGATGCCGATCGCGAGGAACTCGGCCTGCAGCAGCGCCCAGACGCCGCCCGCCGAGAAGAAGGCGAGGATCAGGTGCAGCACGGCGACGACCGCGTTGCGGGCGGTGATCACGCGCAGGCTGGCGAAGACCAGGATCGCGGAGAGGAAGTAGAAAACAGCTGTCTTGAATTCCATCGTGGGCCTCTTAGCGGAATTTCGCGTCCGCTTCACGGTCGGCGGCGATCTGCGCTTCGTAGCGGTCGCCGTTGGCCAGCAGCATGGGCTTGGTGTAATAGAGATCGCCACGCTTCTCGCCGTGGTACTCGAAGATGCGCGTCTCGACGATGGCGTCCACCGGGCAGGCCTCTTCGCAGAAACCGCAGAAGATGCACTTCGTCAGGTCGATGTCGTAGCGGGTCGTCCGGCGCGAACCGTCGTCGCGCTGGTCTGATTCGATGGTAATCGCCAGTGCCGGGCAGACGGCCTCGCACAGTTTGCAGGCGATGCAGCGCTCCTCGCCGTTCGGATAGCGGCGCAGCGCGTGCAGTCCGCGGAAACGGAAACTCTGCGGGGTCTTCTCTTCCGGGTATTCGATGGTGATCTTGCGGGCGAACATATAGCGCCCGGTCACCGACATGCCCTTGAGAAGCTCCTTGAGGAGCAGGCTGTTGAAGACTTCCTTGATAGCACCCATTTTCAGGCCTTTATTTCCAGATGTTCAGCGGCGACATCATCCAAGCGCCGATGACGACCACCCAGACGATGCAGATTGGCAGGAACACCTTCCAGCCCAGACGCATCAGCTGGTCATAGCGGTAACGGGGGAACGTGGCGCGGAACCAGAGGAACAGGAACAGCACGAACGACATCTTGGCGAACAGCCAGAATGCGCAATCCGGCAGGAAGCCGAACGGCGCAGCCCAGCCGCCGAGGAACAGGATCGAGGTCAGCGCAGCGATCAGGATCATGTTCGCGTATTCGGCGAGGAAGAACAGCGCGAAGGCCATGCCCGAGTACTCGGCGTGGAAGCCGGCGACGATTTCCGATTCACCTTCGGCGAGGTCGAACGGCGCGCGGTTGGTTTCGGCGACGCCCGAGATCAGGTAGACCACGAACATCGGCAGCAGCGGAATCCAGTTCCAGGAGAGGAAACCGAGGCCCATGCCGGCAAAGGTGCCCTTCTGCTGGGCTTGCACGATATCGACGAAGTTGAGGCTGTTCGAGACCATCAGCACGGTGATCAGCGCGAAGCCCATCGAGACTTCGTAGGACACCATCTGTGCCGCCGAGCGCAGTGCGCCGAGGAAGGCATACTTGGAGTTCGAAGCCCAGCCGGCGAGGATGATGCCGTATACGCCGACCGAGGCGATCGCCATCACGTAGAGCAGGCTGGCGTCGATGTTGGAGAGCACCAGCGTGTCGCTGAAAGGCACCACCGCCCAGGCCGCCAGCGCCGGCGCAATCGCCAGACCCGGTGCCATCAGGAAGATCCAGGTATTGGACTTCGTCGGGATGATGATTTCCTTCAGCAGCAGCTTGACGCCGTCTGCGATCGGCTGGATCAGCCCCCAGGGACCGACGCGGTTCGGGCCGATACGCACCTGCATCCAGCCGATGACCTTGCGCTCCCAGAATGTCAGGTAGGCAACGGCGAGCATCAGCGGCGCAACGATGGCGACGATCTTGGCGAGCGTCCAGACCAGCGGCCAGGCCGAGCCGAACATCCCGGAAACGTATTGCATCAGCGCATCCATTTACGCACGCTCCACGATAATGGCACCGAACAGGTCACCCAGTCCGGCAGTCGTTGCATGTGCGGCCGATACGCGAACGCAGCCGGCCGGAACCGTTTCATCGGCATTCGCGACCAGCGCCGCACTGCCGTTGCCCTGCTTGACGGTGACACTGGCGCCATCGGCGACACCGGCTTGCGCCAGCGTGGCGGCGCTCATCCGAGCGGTCGGCGCCGCGGCATCGCGCGTCAGCTGCAGCGCCGGCGAGCGGCGGGCCAGCATGTCGGCGAAGTGGATCGGCACATCGGCAATGCGCTGCAGGCCTTCAGGGGCTGCAGCCATCGTGGCGACGACATCCTTGAGACCGTTGTCGAGACCCGAGACGAATTCCGCCTTGGCCGAAACGACGGTATCGCGAACGGCTTCACTGCTCATGAAATCGAAGCCGGAGAGCCCGAGCACGTTGCCGAGCACGCGCAATACCTTCCAGCCGGGGCGGGCCTCGCCGAGCGGGGCGACGACGCCGTTGAAGCCCTGCACACGGCCCTCGGCATTGACGAAGGTGCCGGAGGTCTCGGTGAAGGGTGCGATCGGCAACAGCGCATCGGCTGTCTCGGCCGCATTGCCATCCTTGAACGGCGTCAGCACGACGCTGAAGGCGGCCTGCTTGAGCGCCGAGGTCGCGAGCTGCGCATTGTGCGCGTCGCGATCGAGTTCGGTGCCGAGCACGACATAGGCTTTGCGCGGCTGTGCCAGCATCTCGTAGGCATTGAGTCCGTTGGCCGTCGGCAGCAGACCGGCGACGTAGCCGCCGACGCTGTTGGCCGCTTCGCTGAGGAAGCCGAAGGTGGCGCCGGTCAGCTTCGCCAGCTCCTGAACCAGGGCGTGCAGTGCCGCCGCCTGCGGGTGCTGTTCGGCCACGTTACCGAGGAAGATGTGGCGCTTTTCGCCTTCGATCAGGCTCTGCGCGATGGCCTTGGCCTTCTCGCACGGCTCGATACCGTCGAAGCCGGTGATTGCCGGGACGCCCTTGGCGTACGCGGCGGCCTTGGCGATTGCGGCGACGACCAGCACCAGATGGGCCGGCGACACGGTGAAGTTCTGGTGCAGCTTGATCAACTGGTCGTCACCGCCGACGGAGACGATGCTGACCTTGGTAAATTTCTTGGCCGCCTGACGCAGGCGCTGCGCTACGAGCGGCTGCTCCTTGCGCAGGAAGCTGCCGATCACCAGAGCGGCATCGAGGTCCGCGATTTCGGCGAGCTTGAGGCCCAGCCACGGACGGCCGGCGAGTTTTCCGTCGGCCGAGAAATCACGGCGGCGCAGGCGAAAATCGACGTTCTTCGAACCGAGGCCGGCAGCAAGCTTCTTCAGCAGCGCCATCTCTTCCAGCGTCGCGTGCGGCGAGGCGAGGAATCCGAGTTCGCCGGCGCCGTGCTCCTTGACGATGTCCTTCAGCGCATGCGAGACATAGTCGAGGGCAACGTTCCATTCGACTTCACGCAATTGCCCGTCGACCCGGATCATCGGCTTCGTCAGGCGGGCATCGCTATTGAGCGCCTCGTACGAAAAACGGTCCTTGTCGGAGATCCAGCACTCGTTGACGGCCTCGTTCTCACGCGGCAGCACGCGCATGACGCGGTTGTTCTTGATCTGGACGATCAGGTTCGCACCGACGGAGTCGTGCGGGCTGACCGACTTGCGGCGCTGCAGCTCCCACGAGCGGGCCGAATAGCGGAACGGCTTCGAGGTCAGCGCACCGACCGGGCACAGGTCGATCATGTTGCCCGACAGCTCGGAATCGACCGAACGGCCGACGAATGTCTGGATCTCGGAATGCATGTTGCGGTTGGCCATGCCGAGTTCCATGATGCCGGCAACTTCCTGGCCAAAGCGTACGCAGCGCGTGCAATGGATGCAGCGGCTCATCTCTTCCATCGAGATCAGCGGGCCGACGTTCTTGTGGAACACCACGCGCTTCTCTTCCTGGTAGCGCGAACTGCTGGCACCGTACCCGACCGCCAGATCCTGCAGCTGGCATTCACCGCCCTGATCGCAGATCGGACAGTCGAGCGGGTGGTTGATCAGCAGGAACTCCATCACGCCCTTCTGCGCCTTGACGGCGAGCTCCGAGTGCGTGAACACCTTCATGCCGTTGGTCACCGGCGTCGCGCAGGCAGGCAGCGGCTTGGGTGCCTTCTCGACCTGTACCAGACACATGCGGCAGTTGGCGGCGATGGAGAGTTTCTTGTGGTAGCAGAAGTGCGGAATGTACGCCCCGACCTGCTGGGCGGCGTCCATGACGGTGCTGCCGTCCGGAACCTGAATCTGCTTGCCGTCGATTTCGATTTCCAGCATATCCCTACCTTAAGCCTTAGCCGTGAAGAAGCCGCTGCCGGCGCGCTGGACGTCGACAGGCACGAGGCACTTCTTGTGTTCGATGTGATATTCGAACTCGCTCGCAAAGTGCTTGGTGAAGCTCTGCACCGGCAGCGAGGCGGCATCGCCGAGCGCGCAGATGGTGCGGCCCATGATGTTGTTGAGGACGCCGTTGAGCATGTCCAGATCTTCCGGACGGCCCTTCCCGTTCTCGATGCGATGCACGATCTTGTACAGCCACGAGGTGCCTTCGCGGCAGGGCGTGCACTGGCCGCAGGATTCCTCGTAGTAGAAGAAGGACAGACGCTCCAGTGCCTTGACCATGCAGGTCGTCTCGTCCATGACGATGACCGCACCGGAACCGAGCATCGAACCGGCCTTCGAGATGGAGTCATAGTCCATCGTCGTGTCCATCATGATGTCGCCCGGAATGATCGGGGCCGACGAACCGCCGGGGATACATCCCTTCAGCTTGCGGCCACCGCGCATGCCGCCGGCCATTTCGAGCAGCGTCGAGAACGGCGTGCCGAGCGGAATCTCGTAGTTGCCCGGACGATTGACGTGTCCCGAGATCGAGAACAGCTTGGTCCCGCCGTTGTTCGGCTTGCCGGCTTCCAGGAAGGCCTGGCCGCCCATGTTCAGGATGAACGGGATGGCGCCGAAGGTCTCGGTGTTGTTGATCGTGGTCGGCTTGCCGTAGAGACCGAACGAGGCCGGGAACGGCGGCTTGAAGCGCGGCTGGCCCTTCTTGCCCTCGATCGACTCGAGCAGCGCCGTCTCTTCGCCGCAGATGTAGGCGCCGTAGCCATGGTGCGCGAAGAGCTCGAAATTGAAGCCTGAACCGAGCAGGTTCTGGCCGATGAAACCGGCGGCACGGGCCTCGTCGAGCGCCTCTTCGAAGCGCTTGTAGGTTTCCCAGATTTCGCCGTGAATGTAGTTGTAGCCGCGGTTGGCACCCATCGCGTAGGCAGCGATGGCCATGCCCTCGATCACCGAGTGCGGGTTGTAGCGCAGGATGTCGCGGTCCTTGAAGGTACCGGGCTCACCTTCGTCC
>JAKJEY010000012.1:26718-26995 GCA_022705165.1 Pseudomonadota bacterium | reverse complement strand
GTGGGGGTGGCACGCTGGTGTTTTCCGGTGACCTCGGTCAGCCCGCACGGCCAGTGATGAATGATCCGACGCCGCTGCGCGAGGCCGATGTGCTGGTGGTCGAGTCGACCTACGGCAATCGCCTGCACCGCTCGCTGCGGGAGACCGAGAACGAACTGGTCGAGGCCTTGACGCGCACCCTCGCCGGGCGGCGTGGCAACGTGATCATTCCCGCCTTCGCGGTCGGGCGCACGCAGGAATTGATTTACGTACTGGCAGGCCTTGTCCGCGCTGGCCG